>JALHPH010000272.1 GCA_022842565.1 Fimbriimonadaceae bacterium | reverse complement strand
ACTGTTAGCAACGACTTCAACAACCCGGATTTCCGAACCGACGGCGAATCGGGGAACCGTTCGCTCACGCACTTGGGCTATGCCACGCCGCTTGGCAAACTCGGTGTGCTGGGGGTGAGCTACCAGGTCGGCGGTTTTGTGCGAGACACGCGTACCGGCACGAACCTTCGTGACGGCGAGCTAACCGTCCGCGATTACCGCGAGACCCTTCAGGCCAAGACTGACTTCTTCACTTTTGCGCTGGCTCGTGCTCGCTCTGACTTTTCTAGCGCATGGGGCGTGGGTTTGGTTATCGCCAACCAGAACATTCGTAACACCGAGCGATATCGACTCTTCCGAGCGGACAACACGGAAATCGCTGTCACTCCTCTCGATAACCGAGGCAGTTCGACCGGCATCGGCCTCGTGGCAGGCCTTCAATTCAATCCAGGCGGCAACTCGAATTCGACATTCGGCCTGAGCGCTCGAACCCCGATCAAGCTGAACGAAGGTGGCGAGATTGAAGGTTACTATCCAACCATTCCAGGCAAGCTCAGCGCTTCCTATGCCCAGCGATTCCAAAGCCCACGCAGCGCCGAGGAGTTCTACATCCTTGCGCTTCAGGTGGACGCTTACTTTGGCGGCGACGAGAACGCAACTTTCTCGCGAGATGGCTTGCAAGTGGTCGGAGGTGGTGGTTTCGAGTACTACCTGCGATATAAGAATGCCTATGTGCCGCTGCGGTTGGGATACAGGACCATGTCGCGCGGCGGCGATGGATTCCTCCAAGTGAGCGGGCTCGCCTTCGGTCTGGGCTACAATCCAATCGGATCCAATTTCAATGTTGACCTCGACTTCATGATGAATTCGGCTGGCAGCATGGACATGTCCCTCGCACTCACCTATCGGATCAAGAAGTAAGCATGGAACCACGCGTGAAATTCTCAAGGACGATCTTTATCGCCGCAGCCCTCGGTTGCATGGCCAGCGCATTCGCGCAGGCTTGGGCTGATTCCTACGAAAAGGCACTTGCTGCCGTCCGTGCGCAGCAGTGGGAAACCGCGCGCTCTGAATTCAAAGCAGCCATCGGAAATCGCCCAGTCGATCAGGCCACGTCGACTCGCCTGCCCGGACCCATTACCGAGCAGCGTTTTTGGCGAAATGGTTCGCCCTACTCGCCGAATTTTGGCGCCGCCTATGCCGGGTTCAAGCTGGCCATTGGTCAGAGCGACGATGCCGTAAAAACGGCGCTGTTCAACGAAGTCGCGACCGAATTCGAGGGCATTCTCGCCCGAGAGCAACAGTCGGCCGAAGCGTATTATTTCCTCGCTGCGACCTACAACAATTTGCGTGACGTGGCCAAGAGCCAAGACTTGGAGCGACGCTTCCAGGCTGCGGGCGGAAAGTTCACGTGGAAGATTGATCCTGAGATCATTACAGCTGAAGATCGCGCGGCCATGGGCGGAATGACCCCGGCCAATCCGAATCCAAATCCTGGCGGAGGCACTGGAACGAACCCAATGGTGGGCCCTGTAACGCAGGTCCAGAACAAATACGCGCTGATTATCGGCAACGCAGAGGGTCGAATCGAGAACCTACGGGTTCCCTTCGCGGCCAGCGATGCCATGGTGATGCGCGAGCACTTGGTGAGCTATTGCGGCTACCCAGAAGGCAACATCGAGGTTGTTTCGAACGCAACAGCTATGGAAATTGGCCGCGTGACCAATGCCCTGGCCGAAAGAGTTGCCGCCAACTCCATCGTTTTCATCTATTACAGCGGCGCGGGTGTGAACCTGGATGGTAAGGACTTCCTGGCCGGCATTGACGCCACCACCATCACCGACAGCTCGAAGATGCTGCCAAAGATGGAGCTTTACCAGCCCTTCATTCGCAAGGGATCGACGATTTTTGCGTTCTACCAGGCGCATCGCCCGTCGCTGAATGGCCGGTTCTTCGGTACTGAGGTCCCGCGATTTGGCGCCATCTCGCAGACCCAAGGCACGATTCCTGGTTCGACCGTGGGTGCTGTGGTTCGCGGAGGCAATACAGTGGGCATCTTCACCGACGCCATGGCCAGCGTGCTCGCTGAACTTCGAAGCAACCGAGTGCCGATCACTGAGTTTGGGTGGAACGTGTTCAACCGCATGCGCGGGTCAACGGTCATCAATGACTCGGGTGTAGGCGGAAGCCAAGTGCTGACCCTACCCCAGCTCAGCAATCTCGACCCTCGTCTCTCGAGCTTCTAAAATTCTGCATCAAACGCCGGGGCGTGTTTCGTCCCGGTGTTTATGCCAGGTCCAAACGACATCGAACGGTCTGTCGCCCTCTTGGCCCGCGATTACGCGGAGCGCGGGCGGCAGTCACTGTTTTTGAACGTTGCCCAGAGCGTTGGGCTCGGTCGTGATGCCGATCTGTGCACGCTTCAGAACAGTCTAGAGCATCCGTTCGCCAGCCTCCGCGCGTCCTATGCGCTCTATGCGTTCAGTCGGCGAGGCAAGGACCGCGACCGATTGACCAAGGCCGCGCTGGCTGCCCTGGACCGCTTTGCTGCACCGGAACAATGGGATTCTCTGGTATCGGGACCCAATGCGCAGCCGCTCTGGGATGCTT
>JALHPH010000271.1 GCA_022842565.1 Fimbriimonadaceae bacterium | reverse complement strand
GCCGCGTGACGCACGATACCGACCGCGTTTGGGGCTTCCTAGTCGACGGCGTTCCGTTCTTCATGATCAACGGCCTTTTGATGCTGGGCGTCATCACATTCATCGCGATGATCAACCCAGTTTTGGCAGCGGCGGTCGTTGTTCCCATCCCCATCATCATCGCCATCAGCGTGTTCTTTTGGAAGCCGATGTCGCAGATGTTCCACCGTGTGGGGCAAAAGTGGGCCCGGTTCCACATGCACCTCAACGAGTCGCTGAACGGAATCCGGGTGGTTAAAGTCTTTGCCAAAGAGGACAAGGAGTACCGCAAGTTCATTGATCGCAATCATGAACTGCGTGACTCGGGAGTGCGCGCCGATAGCCGCTGGTACACCATCTTTGGCGCGATGTCGCTGCTTACGGCAAGCGGCAAGCTGATCGCTTGGTCAGTCGGCGGCGTCATGGTGGTCCAAGGCAAGCTCACACTTGGCTCTTTCGCGACCTGTTTGTTCTATCTCGACCTTCTTTATGGGCCGCTCTATTGGTTCGCGCAGGTGAACAACTGGTTCAGCCGTGCGATGGCCGGTGCCGAGCGCATTTTTGAGATCATCGACATGGATAAGGAGCGCTATGTCGAATCGGGCCTCAAGCCAGAGATGAAGGGCGGGGTCGAGTTCCGGAATCTGCGATTTGGCTATGACAAATCGAATCCGGTTTTGCGCGACTTCAACTTGGTCGTCAAGCCAGGCGAGATGATCGGACTGGTTGGAAAGTCGGGTTCTGGTAAGTCCACGACCATCAACATGATCTGCCGGTTCTACGAACCCGATTCCGGTGAAATCCTGATCGATGGCACGCCCGCGCAGGAAATCAACCTGCAGCACATGCGCGAACAGATCGGCGTTGTGCTTCAGGAGCCGTTTTTGTTCCACGGAACCATTGCCGAGAACATCGCCTATGGCAAGCCAGGCGCGGACCTCATTGAGGTCATCGAGGCAGCCCGCGCTGCCAACGCTCACAACTTCATCATGGGCAAGCCGGATGGTTACGACACGATCGTCGGCGAGCGTGGAGCCAAGCTCAGTGGCGGCGAAAAGCAGCGCATCAGCATCGCCAGGGCCATCCTGCACAACCCAAAGATTCTGATCCTGGACGAAGCGACCTCCAGCGTGGACGTCGAAACCGAAAAGCAGATTCAGGAAGCGATCCAGGTGTTGGTGAAAGGTCGAACGACATTCGCAATCGCGCACCGACTCTCGACGCTGCGAAACGCCGACCGGTTGGTCGTGCTAGAGAAAGGCCGCATTGTGGAAGTGGGCACTCACGACGAGCTGATGCAAGCCAAAGGGGTCTTCCACGGCCTGGTGCAGACTCAGAGCGCGATCCAAGAAATTGTGGGCCTCGCCTATCTCGAGGGCGAAGAAGAAGTCAAGGTCCTGGCCGAATAGTCCACTTGGGGTCACAATAGCCCTGTGATCTCAGGCGAACTCTTTGCGGAATTGGCGCTGATGTCCACCCAGGACATTCCGCTCCGTGACGCCTTCCACGGTCTTTTGGCAGGTGCGCGAAAGGCCACCGGCGCCCGCAATGCCATGGTAGCGTTGCTGGACGAAGATAACGGCACGCTCGATCTGAGCTTTGGTTGCGGAATCGATTGGGAGCAATACCGCGAGCGCAAGGACCGCATTCTCACTATCCAGGAGGGCGAGGGCGTGATCAGCGAAGTCGCCTCCAACCGCGTGCTCGTTAGACTGGGCAAGGTCGAAGAAAGCCGGGCGTATCGCCGCATCTTTGACTTCACCAAAAGTGAACTCGCTGTCCCCGTCATTGATCGCTACGACCGGCTGCGCGGGGTCCTGAACCTTGAAAGCGAGCGCGAGGATTTTTTCAGCGATGAGCACGAGCAAGTCGCCAAGGGAATTGCCTCGTTGCTCTCGGTTCTGGTCATGCGCGAAGACCGGCGGAGGCGCGAAGAAGCCCTCATTCAAATCGGCGGCATGCTAGATCAGGGCCTGGAAGAAAATGACCTTATCCAAAAGGTTCTGGGGATTACGGATGAAGTTCTCCTCTTCCACTCCTGTTCAATCTTCCTCTATGACCCCCGGCGCGAACTCTACGTGCTTCGAGGCTCCACTGGTTCGCTGCAGACCAAGGTGGGCGAAGTCGGATACCAAGCCAACGAGGGCTGCACCGGTTGGGTCTGCGCTCAGGGCGAGAGCCTTTTGGTCGATGACCCGCTGCAAGACCCCCGCTGGAAGGGCCAATTCATCGAGTTCCCTACTGAGCAGATCGCAAGCTATCTTTGCGTACCCATCATCATCCGCAACCGTAGCATCGGCGCGCTGCGCGTTGTGCGAAAGAAAAGCAGCAACCTCTTCTTGGACAACCGCTTTATGGACGATGACCGCCGATTGTTGCTGGCGATTGCGGATCAGCTCGCAACCGGCCTCGATAGCATTCGAGCGTTTGGGAAGGCGCTGCATACCGAGCGGCTGGCAGCCTGGGGAGAAATGAGCGCGAAAAGCAGCCACATGATCGGCAACCGGATCTTCGCGCTGCGTGGCGACATGAATGAGCTGCATCACCAGCTGAAGTCCAATCCCGTTGACGTGCCGATG
>JALHPH010000270.1 GCA_022842565.1 Fimbriimonadaceae bacterium | reverse complement strand
GTGAACTATCCGAAACCCGCACCGTCGTGGTGGTCACGCACAACCTTCAGCAAGCCGAGCGCATCAGCGATCACACCGCTTTCTTCATGCTGGGCGAAGTCGTCGAGGCGGCCCACAGTAAAAAGCTCTTCGGCTCGCCCGAGAAGGACGAGACGAAGAACTATGTCAGCGGCCAATTCGGCTAAGCCGGCGCTTACTCTTCGGCCATGAACGGGTAGCGGTAGTCGGTCGGCGAGACGAAAGTTTCTTTGATCGTTCGAGCGCTTAACCACCGGTAAAGATTCAGCATCGAGCCTGCCTTATCGTTGGTGCCGCTGCCGCGCGCTCCGCCAAAGGGCTGCTGCCCCACCACAGCGCCGGTCGGCTTGTCGTTGATGTAGAAGTTTCCGGCTGCATGCCGCAGTCGCTGAGTGGCACGCAGCACACCCGCGCGATCGGTGGAGATGATGGCACCAGTCAGCGCATAAGGCGACGTTGTATCGACCAACTCCATGGCACCCTCGAAGTCCTCGGCGTCGTACACGTACACCGTCAGCACCGGACCAAAGATCTCCTCGCGCATGGTCAGTGAGCGCGGATCGCTCGTCAGCAGGACAGTCGGCTCCACGAAGTAGCCCTGCGATTTATCTGCGCCGCCGCCCACCAGCACCTTGGCTCCCTCGGCCTTCGCACGCTCAATATATCCAACAATTCGGTCAAAAGCTGGCTCATCTATCACCGCATTTACGAAGTTTCGAAAATCCTCTACCGTCCCCATGCGCAGTGTCTTTGTGTCCGCGACCAAGCGATCCAGGATTTCTGGCGCGAGGTTAGACGGAAGGTATGCACGGCTCGCGGCCGAGCATTTTTGACCCTGGAACTCAAACGATCCGCGCAGCAACGCGGTCGCCACAACTTGCGGATCAGCAGAAGGGTGCGCGATGACGAAGTCCTTTCCACCCGTTTCGCCCACGATGCGCGGGTAGCTGCGATAACGGCCTATGTTCTCGCCAATCGCCTTCCACATATGGTTGAAAACCCCGGTCGAGCCGGTGAAGTGAATGCCCGCGAAGTCGCGGTGCGCAAACACCTCTTGCCCCAGCGTCGGCCCATCCACATAGATCAGGTTGATGACACCCTCAGGCAGCCCCGCTTCCATTAGGATTCGCATGAACATCTGTGCGGAGTAGATCTGAGTATTGGCTGGCTTCCAGACGGCCACATTGCCGCAGAGCGCGGCGCTGGTTGGCAGATTGCCGCCAATGGCGGTGAAGTTGAACGGAGTCACGGCAAGCACAAAACCCTCAAGAGGTCGCCACTCCAAGCGATTGTGCATCCCCGGACCACTGATGGGCTGCTGCCGATAGATATCGCTCAGATAGTGCACGTTGAACCGCAGAAAGTCGGCGATTTCGCATGCGGCGTCGATTTCAGCTTGAAACGCGTTCTTGCTCTGCCCCAGCATGGTTGTGCCGTTCATATACGGACGATAGGGGCCCGCGATCAGGTCTGCGGCCTTCAAGAAGATGCCCGCTCGCTCCTCCCACGGCATCTCAGACCAGGTAGCGTGCGCTTTCAACGATGCTTCGATGGCCTGATGCACGGTCGCTGAGTCGCCGTGGTGGGCATGTCCTAGGATGTGCTGATGCTGGTGAGGGGGCCGAATTGCCTGGGTATTCCCCGTTCGAACCTCCTGGCCACCAATGAACATTGGAACGTCCAGTTCCTCAGATTTGAGTTCGGCGAGCACCGATTTCAGCCGCGATCGCTCGGGGCTGCCGGGCGCATAGCTGTGGATCGGCTCATTGGCCGGAATCGGATAGTGAAAGGTGCCGAGCGTGCTCATGCGCGCAGTTTACCGGCTGAAAGGTTGGCTGCCCGACGTGGATTCGAACCACGATTACCTGGGCCAGAACCAGGCGTCCTGCCATTAGACTATCGGGCAACGGCGGGTGGTCATATTACCCAACCGCATGGTAGCCCGTCGTGGCTCCAACGAACTGATCCTTCGTATTGGCGGCCACATTGCTGGTCTCGCCTTTCGAGAGCCGAACGAGGGTATTGGCCAGCACCGGCTCCTGGTCCCACAGCACCATCATGCGGACCTCTGCCTTGACCGGGCCTGCGGGGGTTGGAACGCACCGAGCGTAGTCCACTTTACGCTGCAGAATCCATTGACTTGGGTTTGGGATTTCGTTTAGGTCTTCCTGCCGCACTTGTATCTTTACACCCGCGCCCGCGAAAGAGAAAAGCGGCTTCAGCACCCAGTTTTCCCAGTCGTTCAGATCGGGAGGCACTTGATTAGCAAAGTAAGTCTTTGGCACGCTAGGGTGCTCTAGGAACGGCAGACTGTGCTTGCTGATGCGCATGAACCAGTCTGGGTGCGCCGCCCACTCAACATCGACGTCATCTCTCAGATCGAAATCGGTGTTGAGCCCTAGGGGGAGCAGTTCATCCAGGATCACGCGATTGTAGATTCGCGTAATGCGCTGAAGCCTACCGTCTGTTTTATAGTATAGGTTTCGCCCCTCTTTTTGAATCTTAGTGAGGCAGACCGTTTGGATACCCAGCATGGCTTCTGTTGCCGAGAAGTCGATCCTTGTCTTCTGTTGCTCGGGATGCAACTCCAAAAGGA
>JALHPH010000269.1:1337-2630 GCA_022842565.1 Fimbriimonadaceae bacterium | reverse complement strand
GCGCGATCCAAAGCGTGATGACGCAGGACGTGAACGTCTATCAAACGGCCGTCACGCTGATCCGCGACAGCATCGACGGGCCGTTCAAAGCGATTGTTGCGTTTGGGTTCATCTTGATGATGCAGTGGAAGCTCGCACTCGTGGCGCTGCTTTTCATTCCAGTTTTGGCGTGGTTCGTCCAGCGCAACGGCCAGAAAATGAAGCGTGACACGGCCAAGGTTCAGCAAGATTTGGCCGAACTCAATGCCTTTGCACAAGAGGCACTGAACGGAACCCGCGTCGTCAAAGCTTTTGCCGCCGAAGGCAGAATGAACTGGCTTTTTGGGGGTCGAACCGAAAGGGCGTTCGAAAGCCAAATGCGGGCGGCACGGCGCTTTGGTCAGCTTCGCCCGATGGTCGAGCTCGTCGGCGCGGTCAGCCTCGCGACCATTTTGTATATCTGCGGCCATATGGCCGCGGCGGGCGAACTGGAAGTGTCCCAGATCGTCGGGCTCACCTTTGCGCTCGACGTGATCAATCAGGGCGCACGCGCCATGAGTAACGTGAACAACACGTTCAACCAGGTTCAAGCCGCCAGCGACCGGATTTACTCGCTGGTGCTCGATGTGCCGAGCGAAGACATCTCCACGACTGGAAAACAGGAGCCCGGCCATCGCGGTCATCTGGAATTCCGGAATGTTGGCTTCCAATACAGCGACGGTGTTTGGGCACTGCGGGGCGTCAGTTTCACCATCGAGCCGGGCACATCGCTCGCCCTGGTCGGTCCAAGTGGAGCCGGAAAAAGCACGATTGCTGACCTCGTCCTTCGGTTCTATGACCCTACCGAGGGGCAGATCCTGTTCGATGGTGTCGACATTCGCGAGCTTGATCTTCTCGCGTATCGTTCCCGGTTCGGCGTGGTGCCCCAACAGACTTTCCTTTTTGCCGGGACCGTATCGGAGAACATCCGGCTCGGCAAGCCCGATGCCAGCGACGCCCAGATCGAGCGTGCGGCGCAGCTGGCCCACTGCACTGGCTTCATCGAGCGGACCGAGGAGCGATATGACACCATGCTTGGCGAGCGCGGCAGCCGGTTGAGCGGCGGTGAGGGGCAACGCCTTGCCATTGCCCGCGCCCTTGTCCGCGAGCCCTCGGTGCTGCTGCTGGACGAAGCAACGAGCAACCTGGACACCGATAGCGAGAAGGCCGTGACTGAGGCCCTGGACGAGGTGATGGTCGGGCGAACAACGCTCTTCATTGTTCACCGCCTGACCAGCGCCCTCCGCGCAGATCGCATCGTCGTTCTGGCCCGCG
>JALHPH010000269.1:0-1327 GCA_022842565.1 Fimbriimonadaceae bacterium | reverse complement strand
CCCCTCCGAACTGATGGCGCAATCGGGGGCCTTTTCCGGCATGATGCGCACCTTTACGGGTGGACTGTTGGGTGAAGTGATTGACTGAGCTCGCGCGACTGACCGGGGCCAGCATCGGCTATGCCGAGCCCTTGCTTTCCACCGACTTAGTGCTGGCTGCGGGCGAGGTGGTCGCAGTGGTCGGGCCCAATGGCTCCGGAAAGACAGCGCTGTTGCGTTCGCTGGCGTGCCAAATCCCGCTCCTCGGCGGGGGCCTGACGCTTGGTGACCTCAATGCTCAAAACGCCGCACCAGCGGAGATCGCGCGTCGTCTCGCCGTGGTTCCTCAGTTCGAAGAGCCGCTCTTCGAGTTCACAGTTTGGCAATTGGTCGAAATGGGACGATTGGTGCATATGCGTGCGCTCTGGCCAGACCGAGACGACCAAATCGCCATCACCGATGCCCTGGAGCGCTGCCAACTAAGCGACTTGTCCGAGGAACTCTTTTCACGCCTCAGCGGTGGTGAAAAGCAGCGCGTGCTCATCGCACGGGCGCTTGCTCAGCAATCGCCGCTCTTGCTGCTGGACGAGCCCACCAACCACTTGGACACCCAGCACTTCGGGCGGCTGCGCGAGTTATTGCTCGATTTTGCGAGCCGCGCCGGGTGCGGGGTGCTGCTCTGCACCCACGAGCTCGACTTTGCGCTTCAGACCGCGCGTCGGGTCCTGGCGCTGCATGACCGAAAGCTCGTCGGTCGGGACGACGATCAGTCCGTCGAGAACTGGGTGGCGCAGATTTATGGGGATCAATGGCTCCCCATCCGGGAAGCCACCGGCATCACGCGATGGCTCAGAAATTATCGGATTGCCGAGTCTTCGTCGAACCACTGAGAGCTTGTTGTCGTGGTCGGAATTGTTGGTTCGGCTGGCTTCGCCGGTTTGGCCGCTTCTGCCGATCGCTTTTCGCGGTCGGGGTCAGCCGCAGCGTTCTTGGTGGGTTTCGGCGTGGTATTGATCTGGGGCTTCATTTGAGGCGCAGTCATCTGCATCGCGCCAGCCATTTCACCTTTCAAATTCTCGGTACTGGTGGGCGTGGTCGCCTGGGGCTGCGGCTCGGGTTGCGCCACGCGAGGCGAATTCAACTGATTCACCGTAATGATGGCCCCGAACAGCACCACCGCGAGCACGATCGGAACAATCGGGGGTTTAGGCTTTTTCATGGCAGTATCATTCATTATGATCGGCAGAGGTTCGTCATCGGTTCCCATTCCACCAAAATTCGTGTAGCGCTTGACGCGCGATTGGTCAATACCCGGCAGGGCGGCGACAGCACGTATTGGATTTCGCTG
>JALHPH010000268.1 GCA_022842565.1 Fimbriimonadaceae bacterium | reverse complement strand
TGCCAAAGGATGAGGATTGGCGCATGACCTTTTTGGCCGGGGGACCGGGCCTTGAAGCCGCCAAAGAAGGCGCGCCCGACGGGGTCACTTTTCTGGGCGGCGTTCCGCCGGGAGCCATTCCCGGGCATCTTGCGAGCGCCCATGCGTTCGTGTCCATGTCGCTGAGCGATGGCACTTCCACCGCCGTGCTGGAGGCGCTGTCATGCGGATTGCCTGGCATCGTCTCGGATATCCCCGCGAACGGAATCTGGGCGAGGCTCCTCCCGAACTCCCTCACGCTCGTGCCGACTGGCGATGCCCGCCGTTTGGCCGACGCTATTTTGGCGCTGAAATCCCGTGGTCCTCTGGGCGCAGCAGAACGCAACGCCCAGCACGAGGCGCTCAACGCAATCGTGGACTCCACCGAAAACATGCGCCGACTTATGACGCTGCTTTCGGGCGCTTGAGCCGCTTGAAAACCGTCTCGAAATCGCTGCGTCGCGGCCAAAGGATCTCGTTCCACCGGACACCCAGGACGCCGCGTGCCCGATTCACCAGGATGAACCAGCTGGCGAGCGACGCGACCCAACAGGCCAGCACAACCCCCCACAGCCCCAACATCGGCCCCAGCAACGCGATCAGCCCTACCAGAGCCACCACCTCCACCGAGAGCGGCAGCGTCGCCGCCCCTGGCAACCCGCGACCCCCAAGATAATTGTTCGCTGTGCGAAACGAGGCACGGAGACACGTGACTCCAAGTAGCGCGAGTAGCGGCAGATATGCCCCAACATAGCCTGGACCCGCAATCAAAAGGAGCGGATAGCCCAGAACTGCAGCAATCATCAGGATCACTGCAAAGAGTGCAACCGAGAGCCTGAGCAGCATTGCCGTAAGCGGGTTGATCTCGTCGCCGCGGCTCGCGCTTTGCGATAGGATCAACTGGCCCACGGCACCGTAAGGCGCGAGCGCGCCCTCAGCGAGCTGTATCGCAAGCGCGAACCACGAGAGCTCGACGGGCGTCATGACGGCCATCCCTTGAAGCACCGCGAGCCGAGCAACCGCGACGGTCAAGAAGACGTTCGGCCACGACTTCAGCGCGTACTGCACGATCGGTCCGACCGCCGACGAGTCGTAACTGACGCGCTTGAGCTCGTCCCGCAGGTGCCAAAGCATGAACGTTGCCAAGTAGAACCACGAGGTGATCTGAGCCGCGACGACCGCCTGCAGTGGCTCCAGCCAAACCATGAACAACAGCGCGCTCAGCAGCAACGGGATCATGCCGCCCGCCTGGGTCACGCCGAAGGCTTTCACTTTGCCGAGTGGCACCAGGACGACCCCGAGCACCACGCACCCCATCACCAGCGGCAAAAAGGGAGCCATGCCCCAAAATGCCCGGATCGAGATAGCCTGGCCATCGAGTGACGCGGCCACCAATCCCGGCATCGAATAGAGAATCCCGAGTGCTGCGAGACTGACCCCTAAAGTCAGGAGTGCAACAATACCAAGCATTCGCCCAAAGGGAATCTCTTTTTGGCTGGCGTGATACTGCGCCGACGGGGCCAGTCCCATACTGACCCCACGACTCAGAAGGGTGACCGCATTGAGCGCCGCCGAGAACTGGCCAAAGACAGCCTCGCCGAGGAGCCTTGCAAATACCAATCTTGTGACCAGCGTTAGGACGATATTGATGCCCTGCGAGCTGCCGAGGATCACCGCGCCGCGAAAGAAGCTCATGTCGGTTCAGACCATTCCTTCACGAACAGAAACAAAAGCAAGTAAGCGCCGGTAGCAGCATTGATGCCAAAACTGGCGAGCGAGAGGTTCACGAGGTTGCTGCCAACGGTATGGGCCATCACATACCAGCACGCGCCGCTGCCCGCAAAGAGCACCACCACCGGCGAGCGGGTCTTCTGCCAAGCGTGAATCAAGCAAAGCACAAGCGACCCGAGCACCACGTAGAGGCAAGCGACGCCGACCAGCCCAAATTCGGCCATCACGGCGAAGGTGAGCGAGTGCGCATCCCCGAACCCGACGCGACTGTTTTCGCCGAAATTCCCGATTCCTACGCCCCACAGCGGTTCGGCGGCGACCATCCGGAACGCTTCTGACCGCAGCAAATCGCGCTGGAGGCTCTCGGTGCCGCCGGGCGAAAACTGCGCCGCCAGCCCGCCGATATCCTGCGACTCTGTGATATTAAACCGGCGTGCCAGGACTTGGCCCGCGAGCTGGAGGTCGGTTGATGCTAGAAACACTCCCGTGCCCAAGCACAACATGACCGCCAGGCTCCCCACTGCGAGCCGCCGTCGATGCCGAAATGCGACCAGCAGGGTCCCAACCAAAAGCAACGGAATGAGCACCATGCCCACCCGGGACAGTCCTAAAAACGCCACTCCGATCAGGCCCGCCATGAGTGCTCCGCTCACCACGGGGCCTAAGCGTCGCATCCCGAGCGTGACAAACGGCCACAGCAGCAGAAGGTAGGGAAGCACGATGTTGATGTCGCTTACGTTTCGGCTCCCGGCAATGCCCTCCTTGCCGCCGAGATTCAACTGCGAGCCGATCACAATGACTACCAACGTTGCGAAAATGCCAATCGCACCGGCCATAAAGGCGGCGTCCTTCATGGTCTTGGACCCATGCTCAGAGAGTTCGCGC
>JALHPH010000267.1 GCA_022842565.1 Fimbriimonadaceae bacterium | reverse complement strand
GACTCCACCTTTGCGAGCACCGCCTTCACGTCCGCCACTTCTGAGTTAATTTCGCCGGAGCACGGATAGTTGGTCATCATCTGGTCGACCAAATCGCTCAGCGAACGACCACTCATGCTCACCAGCTGCGCAATCAGCAACAGGGGAATGATGCCACTGTCGCAATACCAGTGCCCCTTAAAATAGTGGTGCGCACTCATTTCACCGCCATAGGTGGCGTCTTCAGCGCGCATTTTTTCTTTGATGAAGGCGTGGCCGCTCTTGCAGATTACCGCGCGGCCCCCGTACTTCTTTACGATGTCAAGCGTGTTCCAAGTGAGTCGCGGATCGTAGATGATCGTATGGTTCGGGTCCAGCTTCAAGATGGATTCGGCGAGCAACCCGACAATGTAGTAGCCCTCGATGAATCGCCCGCGATCGTCAATGAAGAAGCAGCGATCGTAGTCGCCGTCCCACGCGACCGCGAAATCATACGGTCCGTCGCTTTCAAGCTTTTCCAGCGTGATCGCTCGCGATTCTTCGAGAATGGGGTTCGGCACGCCATGCGGGAAAGTGCCGTCGGGTGCCCATCGCAGGCGATCCATGCGCAGCGGCAGATGCTCCGCGAGCGCGTCGAGTGCCACACCCGCTGCACCGTTGCCCGGATCGGCAAGGATGCGCAGTGGCTTGATCTTGAGGACATCGACTTGCTTGAGCATGTGTTCCACAAAATCGCCATAGCAATCGAGCGTGGAAACGACCGGAGCAAAGGTCTCTGGGATGTCTCCGCTTTTCAGGATTTCGGCTGCGGTGGCTTCGATGTCGTACAGTCCCGTATCGCCGCTGATAGGACGACTCTCGGAGCGGACCATCTTCATTCCGTTATATTCGGGCGGATTGTGGCTGGCGGTGATCATGATGCCGCCGTCAAAGCCATAGTACGCGGTGGCGAAATAGATCATCTCGGTGCCTACGAGGCCGACGTGGGTCACTTCCACGCCCTCGCTCATGAGACCAGCGGCCAGGGGGTCGGCCAGTTCTGGCCCGCTGAGGCGGATATCGTGGCCGATGCAGACTCGCTTACCGGGGATATGTTGCGCGAAGGCTTTCCCGATTGCGTAGGCGGTTTGGGCGTTCAGTTCGGATGGCACTTTGCCCCGGACGTCGTAAGCCTTAAAACAAGCGAGATGCTTCCCCATATCGCTCAAAGTTTTACCCGTTTCCGGTAAGGTCTTGGCATGCAGCCGAGGTTGTTGGGAGCACATATGCCCGCCGCTGGGGGGCTCCATAGGGCCATTGAACGGGGCCATGCAATCGGTTGCACAGCCGTTCAGGTCTTCACCTCTTCGCCGCAGATGTGGAAGTCCAAACCCGTTTCTGACCAAATGGTGAAAGACTTCCGAGGTGCTTGTGAGGCAACCGGTATTCACCATGTGGTTAGCCACGATTCGTATTTGGTAAATCTCGCAGCGCCTGACGAAGCCATGCGACAAAAGTCGTATGACTCGCTGCGCGATGAGATGGAGCGAAGCGCACTCTACGGCATTCGCTGGGTCGTTTCGCATATAGGGGCTCACATGGGCGAGGGCACGGCTCTGGGGATCGAGCGCGCCTCTCACCAAGTGGTTAAATTGCTCGGCGAGACACCTGAGAGCGTGATGTTGCTGGCCGAAACCACGGCAGGACAGGGCTCAAGCCTCCATTCTCGCTTTGACGAACTCGCTGAATTCTTTGAGGCTTGCGGCAATCCCGACCGGCTTGGGGTTTGCCTCGATACCGCGCACATCTTTGCGGCCGGTTACGACATCCGCACCCGAGAGGCGTACAAACGGACCTTTGAGGAATTTGACCGTTTGGTTGGTATCTCGAGGATCCGCGCGATCCACTGCAACGATTCCAAGAAGGATCTGGGCACTAGGGTGGATCGACATGCCCACCTTGGCGAGGGGCTGATCGGACTAGAAGCGTTTAACCATTTGGTGAATGACCCAAGGTTTTTTGGGATTCCGATCCTTCTGGAGACCCCTGACGCCGAAACCATGCACGGTGAGAACTTGCGCCGACTGAAGGCTCTGCTTGTTTAGCCGAGGTCTTTTAGTTTTTCGAGCAGGAGTTCGCAGGGCAGGCCGATCACGTTATCGAGCGGGCCCTCCATTCGCTCCAGGAACTTCGCCGCTCCGCCCTGAATTCCGTAAGCGCCGGCCTTGTCCATCGGCTCGCCGCTTGCTACGTAATCCTCGATTTCGCCGGCAGAAAGCGCCCGGAACCGAACTAGGGTGCGTTCGGTTGCATTAGCGAGGCCCCGGGGCGAACGCACGGCGATGCCAGTCAACACCCAGTGGTCCCGCCCAGAAAGCAGTCCGAGCATTCTCATAGCATCGGCCGCGTCAAGCGGCTTCTCCAGCTTTACCCATTGGCCGGGTTCTGCTTCGAACGCGACTACGGTATCACCACCAATAACCAAATGGTCAGGTCTTTGTGCATAAACGGCAAGCGCCTTGTCCCGAGCCAGACGCATCGCGGACTGGGGCGGGTCGTCCTCGCAATACACGCTCTCATCGATGTCGGCTGGGACCACCTCGAATTCTGTCACGAGTTGCTGCAAAAGCTCTTTACGGCGCGGCGAGCCGCTGGCCAAAACCACCGGAAACCGAATTCGAACCGA
>JALHPH010000266.1 GCA_022842565.1 Fimbriimonadaceae bacterium | reverse complement strand
ACTCCCCATCGCAACACTGGGTAATGATACGACATTGGGCCTGTTAATATCTACACAAAACACGAAAAGATTCCCCCGGCTCATGGCGCACGGGGGAATCTTTTCTACTTAACGCTCGCCTTGTGGGGCGCCGCGTTCGGAGCGAGCCGGAGGATTCTCGGTTTGCTCGGGTGGGGTCGGCGGCTTTCCGTAGTTTTCACACCCAGCGAGCGTGAAGACGGCAGAAGCGACGAGCAGCAGAGCTACGATCTTTGTTTTCATCATTGTTGTGAGTACTGGTACTGGTAGGCGAGCCGTCCGCCACCGACGTCGAAAGTTCGGAAGAACTGCTGCGTTTTGAGGGCACGGACACTGCCATCCGCAAACGCCACCGCACCGATACCGATTCGATATCGGGTGCCACCGACGCTCGCCTGGGCGATCGTCCCTTCGAAGGTATATCGACCCTCGAAGTTCACGCCTGCATAGGGGCTGGCCGGGTCGGTTGCGTCGATCGGTGCGGGCGAGAGCTCGAAGCACATGAAGCCCGCATCATAGCTGCGTGCATCATAGATGGTCGCTGTGTCGCTAGGGCGGGCGATGCTGCTGCTGCTGAGCGAAGGCGAGCTACGCAGCGCTGGCGTGACGCCCGTACCGCAGAAGTCGGCCGCGCCGTAGTAGTTTGCGCCGGTCGCGTGGGGGATATAGCCAAAGACACCGTCTACCAAGGCATCGCCGAAAGCCGTTCGCCAGGTGCTGTTTGCTCCACCGGCACCGGCTTCCTTGGCTGCGTAGACCCGCCATCGCATGGCCGCGCCGTAGGAATAAAGCGAGCCACCGCTGGTCAGGCCGGTACCGGTGAGCACCGGGCGACGCTGGTTGGCAGCGTTCGGCGAAATGAAGATGTCGTAGTTCTTGGCGTAGGGCTGAATGCGCGAGATCCATGTGCCGGTGACGTCCACATTGTTGACGCGCTGGTTCTCATCAATACCAGGGGCGAACAAGTCGTCGGCATCGCCTGCATACATCAAGTGCGCAAGACCATGTTGTTTGGCGTTGTTGATCGAGGCCGTTTTCTTGGCTGCATCACGAGCTCTCGACAAGACCGGAAAGAGAATGGCCGCCAAGATGGCGATGATAGCAATGACCACCAGCAGTTCAATGAGGGTGAACGCTGCCTGTCTATTACGAGGATACATATACAATTCCTGCCGGGGAAATCCCCGACATTGTTTGGACGCCAGGGAGCGTGAAAGGGTTCTTTCTATGCTGAATCGTCTACGACAATGCGCCCCTTTGCTGGCGGTTCTGGCTCGGGATCCAGTTCTGGCGTTGGCTCCTCGACGACCATTGACACCGGGGGCGCCACTTCCGTCTCAAGAGTGACTGGCACCGGCGCAGACGGCGCGGCTAAGGTGGGCTCGGGAGCGGTTGCCATTGTGCTCACCTTTTCGTAATAGGTTCCGGTGAGCTCGGGCTTCCACTCGCGCCAGAGTGACTCGGCTTCGCCCAAGTGGACCTGCACGATCTCGTGAGCAAGTTTGGCAACCGTCGATCCCTCGGTTTCCCGGAGTTGATCGAGCAGATTGTCGAGGAAACCCTCGTCAACCGGTCCGTAGTACTGATCGCCGACCTGAATGAGGGGTGCACGGTCGCAAGCGTTCAGGCATTCGACTTCGTGGAGTGTAAAGACGCCATCTGGGGTCGTTTCGCCGAACTCGACACCGAGCTTCTTCTTGAGATATTCCGCAATGGGGTACGCCCCGCACACCTGACAGCTGAGGCAAGTGCACACCTCGATCATGTGGGTGCCGACTTCGTGGGCGGTGTTGTACATCGAATAGAACGTGGCGACGCCCTCTACTTCGGCGTAACTCCGTCCCAGCCTGAAGGCGACTTCGGCGATCGCTTCGCCGCTCAGATAGCCTCCATATTCGCGCTGTGCGATCCAGAGCCCAGGCAAGATCGCCGATTTCTGGTCTGGGTAGTGCGTGGCGATTGTTGTAAGCTCGCTGATTGCATCTTGGCTAAACCGGAGGTTTAGTTCCTCCTCCCGGGGTTGCCGTGGCCGTGCATTCGGCGCGCCAAGTTGAATCAGATCGCTCATAACTACTCCGGTTGAGCATACCAAATTCACAAAAGAATCGCCGCCAGGAATTCTCCTGGCGGCGATTCTGCAGAGCTTGTGAAGCTTAGCTGTTGCGCAGGGCAGCGATGCGGGCTTCGAGCGGCGGGTGCGAGCTGAGCAGGGCAAAGACAGCACCACCACTGATCTTCATGGTCGCATAAGCGGGCTGGTGAGTATCCACCTTGCCACTGTGCATCTGCAACCTTTCTAATGCAGCGATCATCTTGCCTTTACCGGCCAGGGCAGCAGCGCCAGCGTCGGCGCGGAACTCGCGGTGGCGGCTAAACGCCATGACCACGAACGAACCAAGGATGGAGAAGATGACTTGGAAGACCAGGATCAGAATGAACTGGACAATCCACGACAGTTCCTCGTTAATGAACCTTCCGACGATCCAAGCGGCGATGCGCGAAAGGAAGATCACGAAAGTGTTCACGACACCTTGCAGCAGCGTCATGGTGACCATGTCGCCGTTCTGAATGTGCGCAACTTCGTGGGCTAGCACGCCTTCGATCTCGTCTGGACTCATGGAGCCTAAAAGTCCCGTAAGATCGGAAGAGCG
>JALHPH010000265.1 GCA_022842565.1 Fimbriimonadaceae bacterium | reverse complement strand
AATGGACTTGCAAAGCGAGCATGAGCGCTGGTTGACCGAGAAGAAAGTCGGTCGCCCAGTCATCCTCACCGACTATCCCAAGGACATCAAAGCGTTCTACATGCGCCTGAATGACGACGGCAAAACGGTACGCGCCATGGACGTGCTTGCGCCTCGCATCGGTGAGATCATCGGCGGCAGCCAGCGCGAGGAGCGCCTCGATGCGTTGGAGTCGCGCATCGCCGAAATGGGCCTCCCGCTGGATGCATATTGGTGGTACTTGGACCTGCGTAAGTTCGGCACCGTGCCCCATGCGGGCTTCGGGCTTGGGTTCGAACGGCTATTGATGTACCTCACAGGAATGAAGAACATCCGCGACGTGATTCCTTATTACCGCGTTCCTGGCAGCGCCGATTTCTAAGGCTTTGCGTTCTTAGATTCGGGTGCCGTTGTGTTGGGGCGTTGGCCGTCGACCAGGAGTGCCCCCGCAACCGTGATTGCGAGCCGTCCGCCTTCGCGTGCAGGCTTTGGCGCAAGCTTTTCAGGGTTCCCGTGGGCGTTTCGTGCTGAGTCACTACTGTCAAAAAGCAGGATCTCGTTCGGTCCGCCTGCCAGGTCATCCTTGAACTTGCCGCTCGCGGCAGCGTTCATGGCGAAGCCATAGCCGTCTGCTCCCAGCCTGGGGTCGCGAAGCTTCTTTTCGGCCTCACCCGGCTTCAGGTCAGCGGTGTTCAAGCGAGTCATGATTGCGTCCATCCAGCCCTTGGCCTCGGGAAACTGGCCCTCGCTCTCGTGGTAGAGCATCATGGCGGTGTGGAGCGCGCGAAGGTTCTCGGCGGCGGTGCCGTCGTACGCGACTTTGACCTCACGCTCAAAGAACCCTTGTCGCTGAGCGGTCACCAGGTCGGGTCCAAAACGAAACCCGGCATAGCCCAATGCCCCGACCACTAACACCCCTACGATGATTCCTGCTTTCTTAGCCATGCGACACCGAGACAACCTCAATCAATTGCCGTATATGATACGCGTCGTGCCCTACCAGCATTCCGGCCATTTGCAGAACTGTCATGGGACCGTTTTCGGGGTGCTGCACGGTGCGTTCCCAGCCGCCAGCCTCCATGCGAGCCAGCAGGCGATGCGTCGCCTCCCGTTCGGTACGAAAACTCACTAACGTCTGCTCCATGTCCCACTTTGCATAGTCTAGCGAGGCGGCGCGCTCGGTTTCATCAAAAACGTCAATCGTGGGGGAAGCTTCGTCCAGGGCACGGCTTATTCGCGACCGAAAAATAGGTTCCCAGTCGGCAAGGTGAGCGGCAACCTGTCGGGGTGAAAACCGATCGGGGCCGGTGGGTGTGTCCCACCGATCGGGTTCAATCAGGGCGACCAGCAATCTGAGCGTGCCGGGGCCTTCAAGCAGCGAATTCATCAAGTAGGGAAACATCCTGTATATTTACCGTTCGCGCGCCGACTACCGATAGGTTCGGGCGTATATAACTATTATGTCGAACACACTTCATGCTCCCCACCTCGTGGAAGTCCCCCAAGCCATCCCCGAAAAGGCCTATACCACCGAGCGCGTTGGCATCAGCCGCCAAACGCACGACGAGCACCTGAAGCTTTGGCAAGGCTACGCCAACAAAACTAACGAGATCCGCAAGGCATTGGCCGAGATGGAGATTGACCCGAGTAAGGGCAACCAAATTTATAGCCAAATGCGGGCGCTGAAGGCCAACTACGCTTTTGCTTATGGCGGGCTGATCAACCACAATGTCTACTTCAGCACCATCGGCGGTCAAGGTGGAGAAGCGACCGGCGCGGTTGCCAGGCTCATTGAATCGGCCTACGGCTCCTTCGAGCGCTGGGTGGCAGATTGGAAGACCACCGGCATGGCCGGTCGGGGTTGGGCGTACCTTGGATACGACCATGAAGAGGGCCGTGTTCACAACTACATGGGCGACGCCCAAGACACGTTCCCGGCCTGGAACAACACGCTCCTGCTAGCGATGGACGTTTACGAGCACGCCTACTATCTGGATTTCCAAACCGCGCGAATGAAGTACATCGAAGCCTACATGCAAGTCATCGATTGGGACGCTGTCAATGTCCGCCTCTCTGCCGTCACCGGCTAAGCGCTAGGGGTTCCTATGTAAACGAGCCAGGTGGAAACCTGGCTCGTTTACATTATCAGTCGATCGTCTTGGGATTCGGGGCCACGTTCACCCTTTCGAGCCTCAGTCCCCCAGCTTCCAGGGCGACGATGTGACCCTTGGCATCCAGCCAGGTTACTCCCATGGCACCGTCCACGCGGTGCGCCTTCTGCGCTTCGCCGGAGACCGTGATCGTCTCTTGGCCCTTGTAGACTGATTCTTGCAGCGACCACTCTTGGGTCGAAAGCCGAAGCGAATAGAAGACTGCCTTCTCCCCTACCTTCGGGCCGGTTTTGATGAACCAAAAGGTGCTCGGATTCGCGCGCGGCGCACGTGGATCAAGCTTCACATCGCGCCGAGTTGTTTTGTTGCCGATGGTTGTGGTCAAGCTTGCGCCGGCGTCATTGAACTCGGCCACGATGAAAGTCCGCTCGGTCTTATTGACGACGGTTTCAATCAGAGCTCTCCTCTGGCTACCGTCGGACTTGTAAATGGTTTCCTGTCGAATCACCGACTCGCTGCCGTTGTTCCGCAAGTTCATATTGGTCAGGACTT
>JALHPH010000264.1 GCA_022842565.1 Fimbriimonadaceae bacterium | reverse complement strand
TCAACGGCTCGGCATCGACGCTGAATGGCCCCGTTTTCCTAAGAGTTCAGGTCCCTGTCGGGGTCAGCGTTAGCAATGCGACCTTGCCCAGCATCTTGGTCTCAGGCGGAGCAATTGAACTACCCGGAAGGGCCATGCCGAGCCTGGCGACTGCGCAAGTCACCGTCGAATACACCAGTCAAGACGAGTCGCTGGTCACGCCGACTTTTGCGCTGTTTTCTGGCCGTGGCGTGCTGTAGTCAGTCCTTATTCAGGGCTTTCTTGGCCGATTCGATGGGATGGAAGCCACTCACGGTGGCGACAACTTCGCAGCCGATTCACCCATAGAATTGGGGCTTGGCCGCTTGGTTGGGCGGGTACGTGTATTGCAGTACCCGCAGGACCACGAGCGCGCCCAAAATCACTGCAGCGGCAGCCCAAAGTGGTCGCTCGGAAGGGCTGTTTTGGGCATAGGCGAGGCCCGCCGCCACGACTAAGCCCATCAGCGCCAGTCGCAGGACCGGTGCCGCACGCTGCATTTTGCCGACTAGCTCTGGCTGATTCGTTTGCACATTTGCACCATTCCCATGAGCCCCATGCTCTTGCCCATGCTCAACTCCCGACCAAAGAACTCATAGATCACGTCGTCCGGAATCGCGCGGATTTCGTCGGCCGATGCTCCGTCGAGGCTTGACTGAAGCACAGCAGCCATCGCCATCGCGCTCATGCCTTGTGGGTTTTCCACGGCGAACTCAAATGTCCAGTGGCCGCCCTGTTGGCTGCCCCAAACAAAGACTTCCGATTCGCACCCAGGCACCCGTTGCCGCTCGTCGAACGGCTTGGGCCGCTCCGCTGGCTTGTATTGTTTCGCCAGCTCGATGAGCGTCTGGATGCGCTCCGCGCGGTCGGGGAGGCTGGCGAAGAGGTCCCGATATTCTTGAAGCGTCGCCGTCATGAGCCTTGTTCGATGGGCGCGCCGACCAGATTGCCGTATTCCGTCCAGCTGCCGTCATAGTTGCGGACATTCTGGTAGCCCAAGAGGTATTTGAGCGCGAACCAGGTGTGGCTGCTGCGCTCGCCGATCCGGCAATAAACCACCACGTCCTCGTCCGGCTGAAAGTCCTTATAGATCGCTTGGAGTTCCTCTGTCGCGCGGAAAGTGCCGGTTTCGGGGTCGGTGGCAGTGGCCCAGGGGATACTCTTCGCGCCGGGAATGTGCCCGCCTCGAAGAGCGCCCTCGTTCGGATATCCCTCCATGTGCAGCTTCTCGCCCGAGAATTCTTGCGGCGAGCGCACATCGATAAACTTTGCGCCCGCATCCACGCGGCGCAGAACGTCCTCTCGGAAAATCCGGATGGCTTCGTCGTTTCGCGGCTTTGCCACGTATTGGCTGGGGGTCGCTTGCGGGACTTTGGTGGTCATCGGGCGGCCCTCTTTGGCCCAAAGGAGGCGGCCGCCATCCATGAGGCAGCTGCGAGTGTGGCCAAAAAGCTCGAAGACCCACAGGGCGTAGGCAGCCCACCAGTTGCTGCGATCGCCATAGAAAACGATCAAAGAATCATCGGTGGCGCCCAGCTTTTGCATGAGCGCCTGGAAGCGCTCGCGATCCAGGTAGTCGCGGCGCAGGGGATCATTCAGGTCGCGGGTCCAGTCGACCTCATGCGCACCCGGAATATGCCCGCTCGGATAGAGCAGGGGATCCTCATTGGATTCGACGAGGATGATTTGGGGATCGTTGAGATGCTCGGCGACCCACGCGGTCGAGACGAGCCGTTGAACCGAAATGGCCGCTGATTGAGTTTCCAAGACGTGGGACATTTTATCTCCTTCTACGTAAAGTGAATCGCTTCAACCTATAATGGTGCGATGAAGCGTGCTTTTCTTGCCCTTTTGGCCGCCGCGACGCTGGTTGGTTGTGCGCGAACGAGTGGTGTCACCGAAGTTTCTTCGGATGCCTCCTGGAAGCGGACTGTGACTATTGAGTACAGCGGATCGATGATGACCGAAGAGGACCCGGCGGAACTGCTGAAAAAGAAATTCCGGTTGCCAAGCGGCGCGGGGTGGACGACGAAGGTCGAGAAGAGCGAGGACAACAGCTCGGCCACGTTCACGGGCTCGCGGGCCTACGCTGCGGGCGAGGGCGCCGCAGCTGACATCGTGCTTCTGGCCGAAGAAAAGCCCACCATGAGCAACGCGATCACGGTGCGGAAGGTGGATGAAAAGACATTCGAGTATCGAGAGAAGTTCAGCTGGTTGGCCGTGAGGGCCGCGGTGAAGAACCTAGAAGACGTGCGTAAGAGCGTGCGAGAGGCCTTTGGCGCGCGCGCCGAGGGGCTGGCCGATGCCGAGCTGGACCGGTTTGCCGACCGCGTGACTCTGCAGACCGTTCGCGCGCTCTTTGGCCCGGCCGATCCCTTGATTTTCAATTTGATGTCGCAACCCGAGTTGGGTGAGCGCAAGATCAATAAGGTCTTGGCGGAGGCGATGGATAAGGCGCTTGTTGAGATCTTTCCTGACCGGTTTGATGCGGCCGCTCGACGCGAGATGGTTCGAGCAATGCTTAAAACCGAGCCCTTTAAGGCGATGACCCCGACGACCGAGGACGCCCAAGCGGGTCCGAACAAGGACCTGATGGTTTTCACCTTATCGGTTAAGCTGCCCGGCGAAATTACTGAAACCAACGGCGATGTTGACCCGCTTACTGGCGAAGCGTATTGGGGTTTTCTGGCTGAGTCAGTGGAGTTCGCAGATG
>JALHPH010000263.1 GCA_022842565.1 Fimbriimonadaceae bacterium | reverse complement strand
GGGGCAGATTTGAAGCTGACTATCGACGTTTCGCTGCAGATGGCCGCGTCGCAGGCATTGCGGGCTGCGGGCGAAGCGCATAACGCCGATGCGGGCGTGGCATTGGTCATGGAACCCTCGACGGGTCACCTTTTGGCCGCCGCCACTTGGACACCTGAAAACAGCCAAACGAAAACGAACGGCTTTAATCCGCTCGCCATGATGCGCTACGAACCAGGTTCAACTTTCAAGATTCTGACGCTGGCCAAGGCAATGGACATCGGCGTGATGCAATCGGACGAGGCGATCCACTGCAGTGGATCGATCACCGTTTCTGGAAAGCAGATTCGGTGTTCCCATGGGCAGCATGGTACGGTTGATCCCCGCTCCGGCATTTCAAAAAGCTGCAACGTCGCGAGCGTTCTTTGGGCGCAAAAAATCGGTCGCCGCGCCTTCACCAGCTTCTTTGAAGCTGCAGGGTTGATGGACAAGCCGCAGGTCGGTTTGCCTGGCGAATTGACGGGTACCTATGTGAAGAACGACCCTGCCGAACGACTTCAACTGGCGAATTTTGGTTTTGGGCAGGCGCTCAGCGTGACGCCCGTCGCACTCTGCGCTGCTTACAACGCCGTCGCCAATGGCGGTGTCTATGTTCCGCCGCAATTGATCGCCGAAGTCGGCGGAAATCAGGAGCCGGTCGAAGAAGGGCGCAGGCTCTTTAGTGATACGGTTTCGGCGGAAATCTTAGATTTTATGGTTAGCACCATCGAGGAAGAATCCGGCACTGGCCACAGCTTGAGGTTGCCCGGTTATGTACTTGGCGGAAAGACCGGCACGGCGCAAAAGCTGAACCGCGATTGGCGCGACGACCGCCGGCAGTACGTCGCGAACTTCGTGGGATATGTCCCCGGAAATCAGCCTCGCGCGACCGTACTGGTGATGATCGACAATCCTAAGGGACCGCAATATTACGGGGGCCAAGTCGCGGGGCCGGTTTTCAAAGCCATCGCCCAAAGCCTCATCAGAAAGTACAACATTCCCAAGCAAAAGTGAAACTTTCAGAAGTCCTCAGTGCCGCCGGAATCAAACCCGTTCAAATGAGCGGTGATGTCGAGGTCACTGGGCTTTCGTCCGATTCGCGCCAAGTCACGCTCGGCGATGCATTCGTTTGCATGCCCAGCCGCAATACCGACACCCATCAGCTGATACCCGATGCGATCAATCGCGGCGCGGTGGCCATCGTGAGCCATCGGCCGGTGGAGCACGTGAGCGCTCCTTGGGTTCAATTGCGACACGATCCGGCCTCGTGGGAGCCCATTTGGTCTCCCGACCACCGGCACGAATTCCTGAAAGACCTTGGGCTTTTCTGCCGAGCTTTTTACGGCGACCCCACCCGCACTATGCGGGTGATCGGCGTGACCGGCACCAATGGTAAGACCACCGTGGCGTGGCTGTTGAGGCAAGCACTGGCCAATTCAGGCCGCCGCGCAGCCTATCTAGGCACGCTCGGCTCGGTCTCTCCGTCGGGTTCAAAAGAGCTTGGCAACACGACGCTCTTTCCGGTTGAGCTATGGCGCGAGCTGAGCGAACTCCATAATTCCGGGGTCGAAGATGTGGTGATGGAGGTCAGCAGCCACGCTCTGGCGCAGCATCGAGTGGAAGGAGTCCGGTTCGATCTCGGCATCCTCACCAACCTTTCGCAGGATCACCTCGACTTCCACCAATCGATGGATCAGTACGCTGCTGCCAAGGCGATGCTCTTCACCGAGTACGCTAAAGAAAGCGACAAGAATTTCATGGGTGTCTTGAACGAAGATGATGCCCATGGCCTTGCTTGGAGCCAGGAATTCCTGACGCGCGACACGCGCGCCGCTTCGAGCGCCATGGCTTCGCCTATTGGCGCGCTAATCGCCTATGCCACTATCACCGGCACGTACGAACCGCGTGTCTTCACATTTGGAGAAACTACAGGCAATCTGCGCGTGAGAACGTTATCCCTGGGCTTGTCGCGCATCGACCTGGAAGCGAACTTGGGCGCAGAAACGGTGCCATTCTCGGTCCCGATAGGGGGGAACTTCAACGCGGAGAACATCCGCGCGACCCTCGCCACTTTGATTTGTCTGGGCTACCGGCTGTCCGCTGCCTGCGCGGCTCTGGCGAATGTGGAAGCTGTTCCAGGACGGTTCGAAAGCATCACCAGCAACGGACAAGTGACCGTCATCGTGGATTATGCCCACACCCCAGACGCGCTTCATAAGCTGCTGGAGGGCGTCCGGTCGCTGACCATGGGCCGAGTGATCTCGGTGTTCGGTTGCGGCGGCGACCGCGATCGCGGAAAGCGCCCCCTTATGGCTCGCATCAGCGGTGAGCTTGCCGCGCACACCATTTTGACCCTGGACAACCCCCGAACTGAGGATCCGGCGCAGATTTTTAGAGACTTAGAATCCGGCCTTTCATCGGGCGCAGTTTGGGAGCGAGTGGAGGATCGTCGAGAGGCGATCACCAAAGCCGTAGCCATGGCGCGCCTAGGTGACGCGGTCGTGATCAGCGGAAAGGGGCACGAAACCTACCAAATGTTTGGCCGTGAGAAGGTCCATTTCGACGATCGCGAGGTGGCGCGCGCCGCCTTGGAGAGTCGCTCATGAACCTGCATGAGCTTGCCCGCGCTTGGGCGGCGCCTATGATGGGCCCGATTTGCAGTTTTCGGGATTCACACTCGATAGCAGAGAGCAGCAAGAGCAAAGAGTCTTCTTGGCCATTCACGGTGAGCGTGCGGATGGG
>JALHPH010000262.1 GCA_022842565.1 Fimbriimonadaceae bacterium | reverse complement strand
CCGCCGTTTGCGCCGCTTCAAAAGCTCGCTTGCGCATCCCTTCCAGCCCGGGAAAGAGCCCGAAATTTGGCTCGACGTGGGCGAGAACGGATGAGTTCATGGTCGGTGCGCTCATGGGTTAAACCTGGGCGGTGAGCTCCTGCTCTAGCCAGCCATAGCCCTTGGCTTCCAGCTCGTGGGCGAGCTCCTTGCCGCCCGATTTCACGATGCGACCATCCTTCAAGATATGAACGAAGTCTGGCACGATGAAGTTGAGGAGTCTCTGGTAGTGCGTGACCACTACAAAAGCGCGCTCCGGCGACCGCAGGGCGTTCACACCGTCGGCAACGGTCTTCAGGGCGTCGATGTCGAGACCAGAATCCGTCTCGTCCAGCACACAAAGGCTCGGCTCCAGCACGGCCATTTGGAAAATCTCGTTGCGCTTTTTCTCGCCGCCGCTAAAGCCCTCGTTGACCGAGCGCTGCAGCATGGTTGCATCCAGGTTCAGCTGAG
The DNA here is from genome assembly GCA_022842565.1 of Fimbriimonadaceae bacterium. Classification (GTDB taxonomy): domain Bacteria; phylum Armatimonadota; class Fimbriimonadia; order Fimbriimonadales; family Fimbriimonadaceae; genus JAFLBD01. The sequence continues at coordinate 2,271 of JALHPH010000262.1, read as the reverse complement.
CGGCCTTCTCTTTGATATGGTTCATGAAGGCGAGCGAGCCGATTTCGCTTTCGCCCCGTGCGGCCCGGACGGCATTCAGTGCTTGGCGAAGGAAGTAAGCGTTGGTCACTCCGGGAATCTCCACCGGATATTGGAACGCTAAGAAGATGCCTGCCACGGCGCGCTCGTCCACGGCCTTTTCCAGGATCGATTCGCCTTGGAACACGATGTCACCCTCGGTGATTTCGTAATCATCTCGGCCCGCGATGATGTTCGCGAGGGTTGATTTGCCGGAGCCGTTGGGGCCCATGATGGCGTGAATTTCGCCTGGGTTGACTTGGAGGTTGAGCCCCTTCAAGATGGGCTTGTCTTCAACGGAGGCGTGGAGATTTTCGATCTTAAGCATTCGAGTTCCAGGGGGTTAATCTATACTACCCCATAAAGATTGAGCGACGAGACTCAAGTTTTTCTACGAGAGATTGGCAGTCAGAGTGCGGCCCCCGCATCTCGATTTTTGAGAGGCGAGGGCCGGCGGGCCAATCCGCGCGTAGCGCTTACTTCTTGCCTTGGTTGGCGTAGCGTCGCATGAATTTTTCAACGCGACCGGCGCTGTCTACGATGCGCTTTTGACCAGTGAAAAACGGGTGAGTGAATGCGCTGATTTCCACCGGCACCACATAGTGCTCGATGCCGTCGATGACTCGGGTCTCGTTTCCTTTAATGGTCGAGACGCCAGCCCACTCATGCTCGCCATCCACAAAAAGGACGGGAAAGGTGGCAGGATGCGTATTGGCCTTCATAGCAAACAAGCATTATACCCGCGCCAGCGGAGCAGGTCTACGGTCTGGTTGCTGTTTTTCAGCAGCGACTGCAGCGCAAAGGAAAAGCCCCCTGCCGATGAAGCAGGGGGCCTTTTCTGGGATTTTCGCGTTCTCGCTTAATGCTTGTTGCGGCGGCGAGCAGCGATGGCGGCGATGCCTGCACCAAGAGCAATCATGGTGGCGGGCTCGGGCACGGGTTGAGCATTCACTTCGACCATGTCGAAGCGAACCGTACCGGTCGTTGCATAGTTGCTTCCTGGGTTAGCAGCCACATAGCCGGTGCCGCTCGGATCGAAGATCGAAACGACGCGGAAACCGAAGTTCGCATTGTTGTTGACTCCAGCGATGCTCGAGAGATCGAAGGTGTTATTGTTTACCCATTGGTCGCCACCGGTTGCGGTGATGATGGCATTGGAAACGCCAGCGCTGGTGAAGGTCGAACCATCAACGGTGTACTCGAAGCGGTAGAACTTGCTTGCGGTGTTGCTGGTGCGGATGTCCAGTTCAACAATCACGTTTTTGTAGCCAAGGCCGCCGGTGGTAGCCACGTTATAGCGAGCACCTTCGGTGCCGCTGCCAGTGCCTTGAGTTGGGTAACCGGTGGTGTTCCAGCCACGGTTGGCCGAAACGTTGCCCAGCGGGTCGCTGGAGGTGGTGCCGCCTGCGAAGGTTGCGGTGGTGCCCACGAGAGCGGCGGAGGACAGGCCAGCATTGACGCCGCCGTCTGCGATGATGTTGTCGTCGTTAAAATTCCACAGCACGAGCTGGGTTGCGTTGGCCGAAGCCACAGCGCCCAGGGCGACCGCGATAGTCAGGATTTTGTTCATGATTCTCTCTCTCTTTGATTGCTAAAAGCAGATGTGGTCACGCAAAGCAACCACGGTCAGAATTAAGGGCCGGAACCATTAAGAAATTGTTATGAGCCCATTAAGGCCTAGGACTATACTTTCAAACCTGAAGATTTACGAGGTTGTCTTACACCCGCAAAAAATCCCCACTCCGAACTACGAAGTGGGGGATTTATTGACTTTTGGAGTTTACTTATCGAGAGTGACTTTCACGCGATCTCGAATGGCTGCTTGGGCCGCCGAGAGGCGCGCGATCGGCACACGGAACGGGCTGCAGGACACGTAGTCCAAGCCGATTTCGTGGCAGAAGATGACCGACTCGGGGTCGCCGCCGTGCTCGCCGCAGATGCCGCACTTCAGGTCGCCGCGAGTGGCGCGGCCATCGGCCACGGCCATCTTCATTAGCTTGCCAACGCCAGCGAAGTCGATGGTCTCGAACACGTTGTAGGGCAGGATCTTCTGATCCACATAGCGCTGCAGGAACTTCCCTTCCGCATCGTCACGACTGTAACCAAAGGTCATTTGGGTCAGGTCGTTGGTGCCGAAGCTGAAGAACTGCGCGTATTCGGCGATTTCTCCGGCGGTCAGCGCAGCGCGCGGGACTTCGATCATCGTTCCGAATT
>JALHPH010000261.1 GCA_022842565.1 Fimbriimonadaceae bacterium | reverse complement strand
GATTGAGACTTTGTGACGGCCCCAGAAGTTGCCGACGGGTGCCGCCACCATGTATACTTGGCGTTTACGCGGGTGTAGCTTAGTGGTAAAGCTCCAGCCTTCCAAGCTGGCTATGCGGGTTCGATTCCCGCCACCCGCTCCAGATTCCGCACTCTGGCGTTAGTTTACGCCAATTCACTTCAACGCTTAGAGCCCCGACCGAGTTCTGCGCGTTTGGCAACTGTCGTGATGAGGCGAATTCGCTTTGAGATAGTTGGTGATCGCCTACGAAACTTCCGGTTCCGCGCTGGGGTAGCTGCCAAGAACGGTGGTCTCCAGCGCGTGGCTCTTCAGGTTCTCGACCGCCTTCTGGAACTTGTCATCCGACCTGTGGCCCTGGCAATCGGCAAAGAAAATGTACTCGAACGAAGCGCGTTGGGCAGGGCGGCTTTCGATCATCAGCAGGTTCACCTCTTGGGCCACGAATGCCCCCAGCGCGCGGTACAGCTCGCCCGGCCGGTTGCGCAGGTTGAACATGATCGAGGTCTTGTCGCGACCCGTGCGGGCGGGTTCGTTGTAACCAATCACCCAGAACCGGGTGCGATTGCTTGGGTTATCTTCGATATGCTCGGCGAGTACCGGGGTCTGGGTCAGATCGGCGCAAAGGCGGTTCACGATGGCTGCGCCATGGGCATCTGCGCGGGCTTGTTCGGCCGCGTGAGCCGTAGGGACGGCGTGGACGATCTCAGCGCTGGGCAAGTTCATGCGTAGCCACCGACGGCATTGCGCCGACGGTTGCGGCCCAGCATAAATCCGCTTCACCTGGTCCACCGATTCACATAAACTCACCAAATGGTGAGAAATCGGAATGTAGGTCTCGCTGCAGATGCGGACGTTGGTCTGCGGGAACATGTCCAGCGTCTCGGGCACCACGCCCGCGACCGAATTTTCGACCGGCACCACGCCGTAATCCGCCTGCCCATGCTCGACCGCTAAAAACAGCTCGGAGATCGTGTCGAAGGGCTGAAGATCGGCGGAGTGGCCAAAGGTCGCCAGCGCCGCCGAGTGTGTGAAAGTGCCAGCCGGTCCCCAGAAGGCGATTCGCAATCGGCGCTCGGCCGCACGCGCAGCCGAAATGATCTCGCGAAACACCGCTTGGAGCTGTTGGGGGTTCAGCGGGCCGCCATTGAGCGCCCGTAGCCGGTCGAAAATGGCTCGTTCGCGCTCAGGAGTGAAGAATGGCGTATCGTCACGCCCCTTCGAGCGCCCCACCTCTTGGGCAAGCTCGGCCCGCCGGTTGAGCAGGGCCACCAATTGTTCGTCCAACTGGTCGATGTCCATCCGGATGCTGTCCAACTCGCGAAACTGCTCACTCATGGCTACTTCTCTTCATTATGCAAGTCGCGGGCCACATGCCTTCACGGTTGCGGAGTTAAAATAGTGAGACCCCTTGGAACAGATTTTTCAGCGCCTCGACCAGTTTTCCCATTTCTCGCAAGAGACGTGGGTGCAAGTGGTGGATGTTGCGATCGTTTCGTTCCTGATTTACCGCGTGTTGCTCATCGTCCGAAACACCCGGGCATGGCGCATTCTGGGGGGCATCGTGGTTTTCGTGCTGGCGCTATTCCTCAGCGACCTTCTTCGCCTGCGAACCCTGCACTGGATGCTCGATAAAGCCACCGTTCTGGCACCGGTAGCGCTCGTGATTCTGCTTCTGCCCGAGCTGCGTCAGGCACTCGAGGGCGTCGCAAAACTGGGTTTGTGGCCCAGCAAGTTGGTCAGTAGCGGCAAGCAAGTCTCCATGCGGACCATCGATGAGATGGTCGCCTCCGCCGCCGAAATGAGTTCTTCGCGCATCGGCGCACTGATTGTTATCGAGCGACAAGCTAGCCTGGAAGACATCGCCGACAACGGCGTCACGATGGACGCGAAAGTCAGCGCTCCGCTCCTCACGAGCATTTTTTATCATGGCAATCCGTTGCACGACGGTGCCGCAGTGGTCCGGGGCGATCTGGTGGTGGCCGCCGCCTGCCGGTTGCCACTCAGCGAGAACGAGCGCATTTCGCGACAGTTCCACATGCGGCATCGCGCCGCTATTGGGATCACTGAGCAATCGGACGCGATCGCGCTGGTCGTCAGCGAAGAGCGCGGCACCATGGGTCTCGCCTCGAATGGCCAGTTGCGCGTGTTCGGATCGGCCGCCGATTTCCGCGCGGCGCTGGTGAAAGAGCTAGGCATTTCGACCAAGAACGGCAAGCAGAGCCGCGCCAAGGGGGCGCAATGAGCCGCACCAACAGCAGGGGCGAAAACCTGATGCTGGTCGCTATTTCGGTGTTTCTGGGGCTGCTGCTGTGGGTCCAGGTCAGCGAAGAACAGCAGGTCCAGAAAGTCAAGGAATTCACCCTGGCGATCAAGTACTCCAATCTTCGGCCGGGGCTGGTGCTGGTGGATCAGACCGAGTTCGTGCGCATCGTTGTCTCGGGTCCCGCGCGGCAGGTGGACGTCATCGATTCTGAAGACATTCAGCCAGAGGTCGATCTGAAAAACACCGGCCGTGGACAGCTCAGCCTGCCCATTCGGTTGCCGCCGCTTGATTCCGAACTCACCGCCTCGCTCTCGCGCAGCGAGGCCAGTTTGCGACTCGAAGAAGTTCGCAGCGTGGTGAAAACGGTGGAAGTCGAAGAACTCGGCCAAACCGTCGATGACCTTCGATATGACGGTTCGACGGTACAGCCCGAGCAAGCGAAGCTTAGCGGCCCGGCGTCGCAGATCGCGAGAGTGAAAAAAGT
>JALHPH010000260.1 GCA_022842565.1 Fimbriimonadaceae bacterium | reverse complement strand
GGATGAGCACCTTATCAAGCGCCTGACCCGTTTGTGCCGATACCTTTTGAGCCTCCGCCAACTGCTCAGGCTTGATCAATTGCTTCGAGACCAGATACTGGTCGAACGGGAGTCGGGGTAGCGCCATTAGTCGTTACCCCCAGAGTTGTGGCCCATGCTCAAAATCTTCCTCAACCTCAGCCATTGACACTTCTGCCAATCTGCGCCATTTTAACCCCTTTTTGGGGCGCGGCGTGCGTACTCAATAGACGTTTTCCGAACACATGATCGTTCGGATGTGGAAAACCTCTGGCATTCTCGCCAGCCGGAGGCTTTCTTGGCATTCATCTGGAGTCGATTGGCGTCCTGATTCTTGTTGTGAAGCGCCGAACCAAAATAGTGTGCACCCTCGGTCCCGCCGTGGATTCCCGGTCGAAAATCAAGGACCTCATCCATGCAGGGATGAACGTGGCCCGCATCAACTGCAGCCATGGCGACTGGGAAACGCGCGAGCGCTGGATCGGCTGGATTCGCGAGCTCAGCAGCGATCGATCGCCAGTGGGAGTGCTCATCGACCTGCAAGGTCCCAAATTCCGTCTCGGGCCGCTCGCGGGCGGTGGGATGGAGCTGACCGTCGGCAGCACGGTCACCATCGGCGCAGATCCCTCCAACGAGCTTCCCGTGCCCTATCCCAGCATCACTGACGCCATGGATGTGGGCGACCGCCTGCTGCTCGGCGACGGCTATGTGGAGCTCAAACTAGTCAGCGAGCCGACGGCTAAGAACTTCACCGCCAAGGTGCTGACCGCCGGTTCTGTGCGCAGCAAACAGGGTGTGACCCTGGTGGGCAAAGTGTTTGACACGCCTCCGCTCACCGATAAGGACCGATTGGATGTCATTGAGGCGGCAAGATTAGGGGGCGATATCATCGCCCTCAGCTATGTAGGCACGGCCGCCGACATGGAAGAGCTGCGTGGCGTCTGCCACGACCTGAAATCCACCGCCCTGCTTTGCGCGAAGGTGGAAACCCGGCAAGCGGTCAAGCGGATCGACGAAATCATTCAGGCGAGCGACGTCATCATGGTCGCTCGCGGTGATATGGGCCTTCAAATGGAGATTGAGGAAGTGCCCGTTGCGCAAAAGCACATCATCGAAGCATGCCTCGCAGCGGGCAAGCCGGTCATCACCGCCACGCAAATGCTGGAGAGCATGATGGTGAACGCGCGACCGACGCGCGCCGAGGCGACCGACGTGGCTAACGCCATTTTCGATGGAACCGATGCGGTCATGCTGAGCGGTGAAACGGCCTCGGGCATCTATCCCATCGAATCGGTGCGAACCATGGCCGACATCGCCGAGCACACCGACCGCGCGCAGGAGTACCTGAGCCGCAGGCCGAAGGTCGAGGCGATTCGGGAGCCGACCAGCGCCGTTGCCCAAGCCGCGGTGCAACTGGCTCACAGCCTCGGCGCAAAGGCGATCCTCACCACCAGTTCGAGCGGCTTCACGGCGCGCATGGTGAGTAAGTTCCGCCCCAAATGCCCCATTCTATGCGCGGCTTGGAGCGATACGGCGCATCGCCAGCTCTCAGTTTCGTGGGGGGTTCAGACTCGCCGTATGCCGCTGCCAGAGACCACCGACGAAGTGGTCCACACCGCCATTCAGGGGTTTTTGAATGATCGACTCCTCAAATTGGGCGATCTTATCGTGGTCACGGCTGGCGTGCCGGCCGGTCAGACCGGGCATACGAACCTCATTTGGGTCGAAACCGTCCGTTAACCAGATACTATAGAGAAGCATGAAGAAGCAGTCAGCGGTTTGGATTGCAGCGGCAGTGCTGGGCACCCTGTGCGGGGTTGCGCTCAGCCTGAAGCCGTGGCAGAAGATGCAGGATCAGCGTGAGACTCGGCTAGAAGCCGAGCAGTCCCTGCGCACCCGAGAGCAGGAGCATGCCGAACTGGCTCGCCGCGAGGCTCAGGTACGCACGGAAGTCGGGCAGGAAGCCAATGCCCGCGAACGCGGGTTTAAGCGCCCCGAAGAAAAGCCCTGGGAGGCCCCGACCCGATGAACCCGCTTTACTTGAGCTTGTTGCTTGCGCAAACAGAAGCCAAGCCGCTCACCCTCACCCTGCCCGTCGGCACGAAGATCACCGCCGAACTTGAACTCGTTTTCGAAGACAAGGCCGACGAATTCACCATGACCACACGCGACAGTTTTGTAACCGTGGTCGAAAAGCTCGAAGGTGAGCACTATACGCTGCAACATAAAATCACGCCGACCTACCTCAAGATCGATGAATTGGAGAGAAAATCGGACAACATGGGGGCTGCCGATGTGACCGAAAAGCGAACCCGGTTTGGCGTGGTTACTGAGCTGGATGGAACCCTAGCCGACCCCAACGCCAACCTGTTGATTGCACAGCTTTGGAGCATCCCTCTGCCGCGAAGCGCCCCGAAAGTCGGCTCAGACTGGACCTTCGAAGACAATCGCCAGCCACATCCCTTCCGGTTCACCGGGCTGGTGAAGTACGAGTTGGAGGGCCGGATCGTCTTCGACACCTCCGTGCAGGGCCTTTTTTCCAACACGCTCAAAGCGAAGGGCACCGCTGTGCTTGATCTTGCCACGGGATGGCCCATGCGCATCGAACTGAAGGCGCAGAACGCCCTGGTCCCGGGTGGCGAGCGCGAGCGCATGAACCTGGCGCTGCGCTATGAAACCACGAGCATCGAAAAGCCTAAGTCATGATCGCGCGGGCTCATTCGGCAACCCTCCTGGGAATTGACACCATCCCGGTCGAGA
>JALHPH010000259.1 GCA_022842565.1 Fimbriimonadaceae bacterium | reverse complement strand
CGGAATTGGTCGCAAGCTTCCCTTGACCCTGTTCGCCGCAAGCGACTTCGCCCTCGGCTGGCTCCACCAGCAGGACCCCTTGCTCGCGAAGCCTCTGCATCCCTTCTTGAACCGTCGTGTGGCTGAACATGCTGGGGTTCATGGCCGGCGCCAACACCAACTGACCATCGAAAGCAAGCGCCAGCGTCGTCAGCATGCCGTCACTGACCCCGAAAGCAATTTTGTTCAGGGTATTCGCCGAGCAAGGCGCGATGAGTACGATGTCAGCCTCGCGGGCCCAGTCAATGTGCGCCATGCGGCCACGCTCAGGCTCATCCCAAACGCTCTGAAGGCATGGCTCGCCGGTTAGTGCCTCGAAAAGCGCCGGTCGCACAAACTCCTGGGCTGCGTCTGTCAGACACACCCTCACGCGGAGGCCGCTTCGCATGAGGTCGCGGGCCAGGTCCGCCGCTCGGTAACAGGCCACGCTCCCACAAACGCCCAGCACAACCGTCTTCATGGCATCAACCCCCGCAGGAGCAACACGGTTTCTTCGACCTGTTCATTCACTACTTGGTGAGTGTATTCGTTCGCCCGCGAAAGCTCCTGGCGCGCCACTTCCAATCGGCGCAGAATGCGGGCTTCATCTTCGGTCCCACGCGAACGCAACCGGCGCTCCAGTTCTGCAAAGGAAGGCGGCAAGATGAAGATGCTAATGACTTCGGGGTACCGCTCCCGCACATCGGCGGCGCCCTGCACGTCGATGCTTAAAACCGCAATGCCGCCCTTCTCTTGGATCTCTTCCAACTGAGAATACGGCGTCGCGTACCAGTGATCGTGGACCGGCATCGCCTCCAAAAAAGCCCCCGCCGCATGGAGCTCGTGAAACTGCTCATGGGTCAGGAACGTGTAATGCACGCCGGCTATCTCACCGCCTCTCGGGTCGCGCGTGGTGCAGGTGCGCACCTTCATGATTCTGGGGTCCGCCTCAATCCAGGCATTCAGCACGGTGTCTTTGCCGACCCCGCTCGGTCCGCTCAAAATAACGACGCGAGTCCAGTCAATCATCGTTTCAGCACCGAAAGCACGACTTCTGCCAGCTTCATAGGGTCGTGGCGCACAAAATCGGAGTCACTCACAAAATCTCCCTCGACGACCCGGAGGCCTGTGGCGCGAATCCGGTCTGCGTCCGGAACGACCGGAATCTGCCCCTCCTGACGATACTTCTCTCTGCTTTGCGACGAGGGCATTTGGGTGTTGACCAGCACGTGCGTAAACAGACGATTTTCCACGTTTGCCTCAATGGCCATCACGTGTTCGGCAGCGGTGAATTCGTCGCTCTCTCCGGGCTGGGTCATCACATTGCAGACGTAAACTTTGGGCACGTTCGCCTCCAGAAGCGCTTTCGCGATCCCCGGCACCAGGAGGTTTGGGATCACGCTGGTATACACGCTGCCCGGACCCATGACGATGAGATCAGCCTCAAGAATGCGCTGGATGGCATCCGGATACGCGTGGGGATGTTCGGGGTCCAAAAAAATGCGCCGGATTTTGCCCTCGGTATGCACGATGGTGGTCTCGCCCATCAATTCGCGACCGTCATCGAGGTGTGCGCGGAGCCGGACTCGTTCCAGCGTTGATGGGATGACCTGACCCCGTATGGCGAGCACTTCGCTAGCCATTGCAAGGGCCCGCTCAAAGTCACCATCGTTGAGGTCGATGAGGCCCGCAATAAGCAGGTTTCCCAGCGAGTGCCCGCTCAGCGAACCGCTTTTGGCTTTGAATCGGTATTGAAAAATGTCAGTGAGCTGCCTTTCGGCGTCGGCCAGGGCGACGAGGCAGTTGCGGATGTCGCCAGGCGGGATGATGCCCATCTCTTCCGAGAGGCGGCCGCTGGAGCCGCCGTCATCGGTCACCGTGACGATGGCGGTGATGTTGCTGCTATGGCGTTTGAGTCCCCGCAGAAGCGTGCTGAGCCCCGTGCCTCCGCCGATGGCGACGATGCGATAACCCCGCGCCAATTGCTGCCGCCGCACGTAGGCTTGGGCCATGCTTCCGGTGAGCGCTGGGTTCAGGGTCGTCACCAGCCGCCTAAGGATGCTCTTCGCGCCCAGGGTCACTAGTCCAGCGCCCAGCAGGAGCATCACGCCGCCCAGAACGTGGTTGAAAGTCAGGACTTGTTCTTGGCCGAAACGATCTCGAATGAATCCGTGCCAAGCCTCGGTGACCGCGTTGAGGGCGGGCTTCGCCGCGATCCGGAAGCTGAGATAGCCCCCCGCCACCACGATGAGCAATCCAATCATGATGAGGCTAAAGCTGAGAACAAACTCGGCTCCGGGGAGTCCGTAGCGCCCAGAGCGGCGCGGCCTACTCATCGTCGTCCTTATCGCTGCCCTTGAACATCATGTAAAGGAATCCGTTCACCAGCGAAATGACGATGCTTCCCACCATGGCGGGGATCAGACCATCCACGCTCAGCCCCAATCCCATCGTGCCGACCCACCACAAAATGAGCCCGTTGATGACGATGGAGAACAGCCCGAGCGTGAGACACCGCAGCGGCGTAGCGATGAATTTAAGCACTTTGCCCAGGCTCGCATTGAGGATGGCCAGCGCCGCCGATGCGATGAACAGCGACGGGAAATTGGCCGGCGAGGAGAGGTCCACGCGCATGCCCAATCCGAAAGAGGAAGTGAGGAACGCAGCAGCCACAATCGCCACCGTCAAAATGATCCACTTTTTGATGAGGGTACTCATGCTGCTTCCTGATTGTATCCCTTTGGGCGGTCATACTCTTTGCAGTCAACACGCAGCATGAAAGCCCGCACTCCATT
>JALHPH010000258.1 GCA_022842565.1 Fimbriimonadaceae bacterium | reverse complement strand
AAATCCAACGCCGACTTAACTATGGCCGCGATCTGAGGGCGATCCACGAAAAAACTGCCTCGCTCAAGAGCCCGCAAAAGGAGGGTCTGTATGCCATTGAACTTCGCGTGGGAAGCAGCCAGATGATCCGGAGAGTGACGCTGACTAGCCTCAATCCGGTCGCTGGGCTCTCGCTCCACGGCCTTAACGTCATACCGTAAGGGCGGGTAAGGTGTGGGTACTGTGTCGCAGGTGCCCACACCTTCACCTTCTGACCGCTTGATTCAGGCGGCTTACGTCTCTCCTTGGCTATTCGTTCCGGTCCTGTATTTTGCGCAGGGCTTGCCTGGCATGATGGTGCAGGGCATGACCTCGCCGATGCTCAACGATCTCGGCGTCGAAAACAAGGACCTGGCGGCGTTTACCGCGCTTATCAGCTGGCCTTGGGTGCTCAAAATGCTGTGGGGGCCGGTGGTCGACCTTCAGGGCACCAAGCGATCCTGGATCATCGGCACACAGATCGCCATCCTGTTCAGCATCGTCGCTTCAGCGTTCGCGATGCTGACGCCCGGCTACCTATGGCTGACGCTGGTTTCGTTCTTCATCCTTGCGTTCCTCAGCGCGACCCATGATATCGCCGCCGACGGCTTCTATTTGCTCGGCGTGAGACCCAAAGACCAGAGCTTCTTTATCGGAATCCGGAGTGCTTGTTTCCGGCTCGCGACCATTTTCACGACCGGCTACCTAGTGAGCCTTGCGGGGCAGAGCAGAGGGCAGGGAATGAGCGGCCAAGCGGCGTGGGCCGTTGCCATCGGCGCGGGCGCTGTGGCCTACGGCGTTTGTTTGCTTTGGGACACGTTCAATCTCCCCAAGCCCGCCGAGGACGTTCCGGTCAATCCCTTCAAGCCTTCGGACCTCCCGCTGAGGTTCGGTCAGGTCGTGCTCACGTTGGCGGGCATCATTCTGGCTTGGCGGTTGCTCTATTGGACCTTGGGGCCGCTCATCTCGCCGATGTTTGGCTACGTCTTTCCGAACCCGATTGAGAAGTTTGGGACGCCGCTCTTCCTTGAGAAAACAAGCCAGTACAGCGTGCTGAGCATGCCGATTCAGATCGTGATCTCGATTGCGATCATCGTAGCGGGCGCGCTCTGCTTCAAAACGCTGGTCGAGAAAGTTGGCCTCCGCGAGCCCGCAAAGGTGTTCTTCAGCCAAGAAAAGATCTTTTGGGTGCTCGGCTTCATTCTGTTCTTCCGGTTTGGCGAGGTGATGATCGGCACGCTCACCGCTCCGTTCCTGCGCGACCCAGTCGAAAAGGGCGGACTCAGCATCTCACTGGAGCAAGTCGGCGCTATCAGCGGCACGGTGGGCGTCGTCGCGCTCACGTTTGGCGGCATCTTGGGGGGCGTCGTGATTTCCAAGTTCGGCATCAAAAAATGCCTGTGGCCGATGGTGTTAGCCCTCAATATCCCGAACTTGCTCTACCTCTGGGCTGCGCAGTCCAAACCGGTCATTGGCCCTTCGATGAACGAAGTCTGGAACAGCCCGGTGGCTGGCCTTATTGCCTTCGACCAGTTTGGCTACGGCTTCGGATTCTCGGCTTATATGGTTTATCTGCTCTTTCTGGTGCAGGGTAAGCCGATGAGCACCTCGCTTTATGCCATCGCCACGGGCCTGATGTTGCTTGGAGCGAACGTTTCGCGGCTCACCTCTGGTTTGGCGTTCGACTTCGTGAAGGGCCGAGTGCCCGATGCAACACAGCACTACTTCTGGTTCTTTGCCATCGTCTGCCTTTGCACCATTCCGGGCATGATCACGCTGCTCTTCATTCCCATGAAGGGCGAGGATATCAAGGAGGCCCCGATTGACATTGACTAGTTCGGCGCAAGCGTTGCTGGTAGACGCCGTGCGGCGCGGGGTTTTCCCGGGCGCGGCATGGGCCTATGGCAATGCCCGCGAGAGCCACATCGGTAGTCACGGTTCCTTTACTTACAAAGCGGGTTCGGCGCCGATCACGGTGGGGTCGTGGTTCGATCTCGCCAGCCTGACCAAACCGCTTTACACGACCACGCTGGCCATGCGCGCTATACAGCGTGACCACATCTCCCTCTCGACGCCGGTGAGCTTATGGCTGCCCGAGTTCACGGGCGGTGGGAAGGAGCGTGTGACCGTTGAGCATCTTCTGCGTCACGAGTCGGGGCTCGCGGCTCATGAGAAGCTTTGGCTCGGCGGGGCCAGCTTTCAGGAGGGCTGCGATAGACTGTTCGCTCAGCCGCTGGAAGCCGCGCCAGGCGAGCGGCCGCTCTATTCATGCCTCGGATATTTGGTGTTGGGCTTGCTGCTAGTGCAAGTAGCGAAATCAGAGCAATCGACAACCCTGGCGGGTCCGCGCCTTTCTGCGCCGCCCTTCTACAACACCCGCGCCATCGCCCAGATCGAAGAGTTCTTTCATGTGCGTGGCGGGCTCCGATGGTCGCACGAAGTCCCGGCGGGCGATTCGGTGCCGACCGAACTCAACCCCACCACCGGCTGGGCGACCCAGGGCACAGTCCACGATGAGAACGCGGCGCTGTTTCGCGGGGCCGCCGGGAACGCCGGGCTCTTTGGGACGATCCACGGCGTTGCCCAGCTTGCGCGCGCCATGGCCCTGCACGATTACTATGATGAGCACGCTTCGCTCTTTCAGCAATTCACGGCGATACCGTCTGATCCGTTGCGCAGGCCGCTCGGATGGGATCGCAGAGCGGCAGAGGGAAGCTCAGCGGGCAGCCACTTTGGCCCGAAGAGTTTTGGCCACCTGGGGTTTACCGGGACGAGTTTCTGGATCGATCCTGAGGAT
>JALHPH010000257.1 GCA_022842565.1 Fimbriimonadaceae bacterium | reverse complement strand
AGAGAGCGCCATACACAGCACGAGCGGCCAGCCGCTCACCCACTGCATGAGCGAACCGATCATGAGCATGTGCGCCGCGGGGACCGCCAGGAGGAAAACCAAACCCGCGGCGAGCGCCCCCATTTTTCGGCCAAAGACGACCTCCATGCGCTCGGGAATGCTGTACTGAGCAGCCTCGCGGACCCTGGGCGCCAGCACCAGGGCGTAGAAGATGCCGAAGCAATAATATGGAATCCCGATCATCAGCCATGTGCCGAGACCATAGAACGCGGTCGATTCCGCAACGCCCAAGATGCCGCCGTACCAGGTGCAAACGAGAGTCGCCGTGGCTGCCGGGAGCGACAGATTACGCCCTGCGACAAGGTATTGCAGCATCGAATTCTCGCGGAGCTTCGCCGAGAATCCCAGCGCGGCAAGCACACCCACGAACGCGGCGATGAGCGCTACGTCGAGGGGGGCCAGGCTCACCAGGTCATCACCTCACAGGGTCCGCGTTCGACCAACAGCACCGCCGCGCCAGACTCAATGTGCGCCGCCACGGGGCCGTTGACTTCGTTCGAAAGGCTAACCAGTTGGCCCAACGAGAGATCGGCGCTCGATAAAGGCCACCGCACGCCCGTTAGCGAGACAACCGATGGCATGAGCGGCATGAGCGACAGCCGGGATCCCGGTTTTAGGTTCAAATCAAGCCTCTCACCCGCCCGAATCAGCGCTCCGTATTCGAGCGGAAAGACCCATCGTATGCGCAATCTGGAGGCCAACGCCGAATGGAAAGAGGCCAAAAGATGGTCATACCGGCCCCCGTGAATGCAAGCGAGCGCAACTTGCGGCACCCTACTGACAAATGCCGCCAGCACCTTGTCGGCATCAGAATGATCTGGGTCGGGGTCGTGCAATACTGACTGGGTCGGCAGGTTTTGAGCGCTCACTGAATCAAGATCGCCTACCACCCAATCTGGCTGAACACCAATTTTAACCAAATGGTCAAAGCCGCCATCGGCGGCAAAAATGCAATCCGACGCGCGGGTCCAAGCGATCAGATCCGGCGCGCTTAATGGCTCGCCCGCCATCACCGCAAGTCCGAACATACTCCATGATAGCCTTTCTGATTACGCACGAGTAAAACGCAGAAAATCGCGAAAAAAGTAAGTTCGACTCCTGTGATCCTCTAAAAAGTGATCATATTTCGCCTTAATCGACGATATCCTGGCCTGGCACGGCTTTGTTTTGCCCTCAAAAGCGTTGTATACTCGCCAATCCCAGCGAAGATGCCGGGGATTTTTGTAAGTGCGTTATGTCAGACCAGTATTCTTTTGAAGACCAAGATGGAGCCGTAAGACTGAGGACTTGTTGGCCGCGCGTGATTCAACGCATGCAGGAACTGCAGCCATCGAAGATGGCAGACCGCTTCCTTTCCACCCTTCAACCCGAGAGTTTTCTTCAGGGCCACGCGGTCCTGTCGGTTCCTAGTAGTTTTAACAGCGAGTGGATCAAGAGCCGCTGCTTCGATGACCTGAAGCTCGCGATCAGCGAACAGATGAGCGACCTTGTCCACGTGACCCTAAAGGTCGTGCCCCAAGCCAAATCGAACGGCGCAAGTTCGGTGGCTGCGGTGCGCATTTCGGCCGCCGTCAATGACCGGAGCCGGTCATTCAAGCCTGTCGAGAAGTTCCGGTTCGATACCTTCATCACCGGAGAATCGAACGAGTTGGCCTACCGTGGCGCGGTCGAGGTCGCCCAGAATCCTGGTGCCCGCTTCAACCCCCTTTTCATTTATGGACCTAGCGGCCACGGCAAAACTCACCTGCTCCATGCCATCGCCCACGCGATCCAAGAGCGCGATCCCAGCCTCAACGTCGCCTACCTTTCGGCGGCGCAGTTCACTGAAGAATTCGTAACCTCGCTTCGCGAAGGCAAGATTGAGCAGTTCCGAAAGTTGCACCGCAGCGTGAGCGTGTGGCTAGTTGACGACATCCAGTTCGTCGCCGGGAAGGACCGCACGCAAGAAGAGATCTTCTACACCTTCAACACTCTGCAGCAGGCTGGAAAGCAGGTGGTGTTCTGCTCGGATCGACCCCCACGAGACTTCTGCCTAACCCACGAGCGCCTGCGCAGCCGATTCGAATCGGGCCTGCTCGCCGACATTCAGCCGCCCGACACCCAAACCCGCGTCCGCATTTTGCAGAGCAAGGCCACCCACGAGGGAGTGCCGCTGAGCGACGAAGTCGCGCTCTATCTAGCCTCGCATGTGTACGGAAACGTGCGAACCCTAGAAGGGGCCCTCAACCATGTGCTGGCCAAAGCGAGCCTGCAGTCCGACCCGCCGACGCTCGAGACCGTGAAAGCCATCGTCGAGCGGCACTTTAGCGAGCCGATCCCGACCCGCCCCAATCACCAACAAATCGTGGACGTGGTCAGCAAGTATTCGGGCATTGCGCCGGACCAGATTAAGGGCAGCTCGCGAAAGGCACCCCTCGTAATGGCCCGCCACATTGCCATCTTCATTACTCGCGAAGCCACCGGCGATAGTTGGAAGCACATCGGCGCCCAGTTCGGCGACCGCGACCACACCTCGATGATGCACGCCCATACAAAGATTGGCGAGATGATTGCGCGCGACTCGGAGTTTGCCGCGACCATTCGCAGTCTGATGAAGCCCTTCAAACGGATGCCATGAAGCTGTTCGACGTCTCTTGGACTGACTTAGCCGCCGCGGGAACCGACTCTGTGGTGCTGATTCCGACTGGCGCGGTGGAACAGCATGGCCCGCACCTGCCGTTCGGTACCGATACGATCATCGTGACGGCGCTCGCCGAAGC
>JALHPH010000256.1 GCA_022842565.1 Fimbriimonadaceae bacterium | reverse complement strand
GGCCTAGGAAGCCGGGTTCGCTGCGGCCCGCGTGGCGTACACCGAAATC
This sequence comes from Fimbriimonadaceae bacterium, assembly GCA_022842565.1. Lineage (GTDB taxonomy): Bacteria > Armatimonadota > Fimbriimonadia > Fimbriimonadales > Fimbriimonadaceae > JAFLBD01. The sequence goes on along the minus strand of JALHPH010000256.1, from coordinate 2,801 downwards.
CCACGCTAGTTCCGAGAACTCAGGATGTTGATAAGTGTAGCTGGGTACCGCACGACCATCGGCATCGTCGGCGTAGAGCCAAAAAGCAAGCCCCGCTTGCTTCAGTTGAGTGGTGCAAACTGTCCGTTTGGCCTGCGCGCGAGCTGCGGTCAGTACGGGGAACAGCAAAGACGCAAGCACAGCGATGATGGCGATCACCACCAGAAGCTCAATGAGCGTGAATCCTCTCTTTTTCTCTCGCATAACCATAGTCCAGCGGGAGCAAAGAGAGCGTTGACTTGCAACTTCGGCGACCGTTCATGCACGTGAACGTCTCTTCGCGCCCAAGCTCTCGGGAGGCGGTCGGACTCGGGTTTCGTCACCCATTACCGTTGCGGCACAGCGCCGGAATCTCACCGGACTTTCCCTCATTCTTTCATCCCCGCCACGACGCGAAAGGACCGAATGCTTTGCACTGACTTTACCAGAAATGCTCGCGACTCGCTAAGAACTTAACCAATTTGCAATACAATGGGCTTTATGAAGTTGTCCTCATTTGCCTTGCCTAGCGTTCTTCTTTGCTCCCTCGCCGTCGTGGCCTCCGCGGCGCCCGTCGACGACTTTCGCGCCGCCAGCGTGATTGCTTGGGGCGCGGGCACCGGTCTGAATGCCAGCTACGCCACGCTTGATGCGAATGTGGAAGTCCGAGTCTTCTTTGGCATCTTCCCGATCACCCAAACTCAAACGGCTAACTTTGTCGAGGCACCGATCCCCAAGACCCCTGGTTCGGTCAACTTCTCGATTAACACCGCCCAGATCTCGCCGACCTTGCCCTCGCTCGTTGTCGTGCTGAACGGCACCCAGACCGGAAATGAGGTTCGGTGGACCCAAAGCCAGCTCTTCTCGCAAGCCGGTGGATTTCCGGTCTCATTTACAATCGATATCAATGGCACGCCCACTCAGGTGAATCTGGTGCTCAACAACATCCAGGTGACCAGTGTTCTTCGCTCGACTTTCACCTCGGTCACGCCGTTTTACAATTCGGTGATTGCAGCCAACAGCCAGGCACGCGGGACCCATATCGGCGGCGACACCGACAATAAGATGGACATCTCGACGAGTTCGATCACCGGCACCATCGGCGGCGTCACGCCATCGCGAATCGAAGTGCGTGTCCGACGACTGCAGCACATCTCGCACGTCGGTTTCCCCATCAGCGTCACGGGCCAAGTGAGCCTGGAAGACGTCACCAGTCCTGCCGGCGAGAGCATTTCATGGACGCTGCGTACTCCTGCCGGCGTGCTGGTGGAGCAGGGCACCACCACGCTCGACGCTTCCGGAAACTACTCGCTGAACACGAACGCAGTGGTTAATCAGAACTATGCGCTGTACCTCAAGGGACGAACGCACCTTGCCAAGCGAGTCAACTTGACGCTCATTCCAGCAGTGACTGGCGCAAACGCCACGCTCCTGAACGGCGACGCCAACAATGACAACGAAGTCGGCCCGACAGACTTTTCTGTTCTGGCCGCGACTTTTGGCCTCTTCGCGGGTGACTCTGGGTTCGATTCACGCGCTGATTTCAACCGGGATGGAGAAGCGGGACCAGCCGACTTCGCCATTCTTGCGCGGAATTTCGGCGAGTTTGGTGACGCACCCTAATTCGTTTCGACACTGAACCAGCGTGGCTGGTATCCTGTGGACCACACGCGGGGCACGCGGCGACGATGGCGCGCTCGCTCGGGCGTTTTTTGGAGCAAACGCAAGAATTATGACGACAGTCATCATGCCCAAAATGGGCGACGGAATGGAGGAGGGCACCCTCCTTGAATGGCTCAAGAAAGACGGCGAGAAGGTTAAGACAGGTGAGGTGATTGGCACCATCCAAACGGATAAGGCCACGCTCGAACTGGAATCCCCTGGCAGCGGCGTGCTGGCAGGCATCCTGTTGCACCCCGGAGAAACGGTCCCGGTAGGCAAACCCATCGCAGCCATTTTGAAGGGCGGCGAGACGTTGCCCGGCAACTGGGCAACCGGCGGGGCTGAGGCTGGTCTGGAATCGGCCCCTGCTGCTGAGGCGACGAACGGGCATTCTGCCGTCGTGGCTGAGCCGGTTGCCGCTGCGGTGAGCGCTGGGAATGACCGCGTGAAAGCTAGCCCGCTCGCCCGAAAGATCGCTGCCTCGGCAGGAATCGATCTGGCATCGATAGCTGGCTCGGGTCCTGGTGGCCGCATCGTCGAGAAAGACGTGCGAGACCGAGTCGGATCGGCTCCCGCCCCAGCCGCCGCACCTGTTCCTGCAGAAAAGTCTCAGGCCGCTGTTTCGGTGCCATCGCCAGCAGCGACGGCTGCCGACACCGCCGTGCCGCTCAACCGCCTGCGCCAAGTGATCGCGCAGCGAACCGCCCAAAGTAAGCAACAAGTCCCGCACTTCTATGTGACCGTCGAGGTTGACCTTGAGCGAATCATGCAGCTGCGTGCGATGTTTGAGGCCGAGGGAAGCGGCAAGGTTAGCGTCAATGATTTCGTCGTGAAGGCATGCGCCCTGGCCCTGCAAGAGATGCCCGAAGTGAACGCCGTCTTTGAAGGAACCCAAGTGATGCGCTATGGCGCGGTACACGTGGGGATCGCCGCAGCCGTGGACGACGGGCTACTGGTGCCAGTCATCAAGAATGCGCATGGGCTGTCGCTTCGCCAACTCAGCGCCGAATCCAAGCGACTCGTTGCCAGGGCCCGCGAGGGAACCCTTGGCCTAGACGAAATGTCTGGCAGCACGTTTAGCATCAGCAACATGGGCATGCTGAACGTAGAGAACTTCATCG
>JALHPH010000255.1 GCA_022842565.1 Fimbriimonadaceae bacterium | reverse complement strand
GAGCTTGGTTGAGCGCGACCTGCGCATCCGATACAAGAACTCACTACTGGGCTTCTTCTGGTCGCTTCTGAACCCGCTTATCACCGTGCTGGTGATGACCGTCGTGTTCAAATTCGCGCTGGGAAACGAAACCCCGAACTTCAGCGCCTATATTCTGGCGGCCTATCTTCCATACCTGTTCTTCCAGATGTCGGTGCTGGATTCTGCCCAATCGGTACTGGGCGCGCTCCCAATTGTGCGGAAAGTATATTTCCCGCGGGAAATCCTGCCGCTTGCGAGCATCGTTTCCAATTTCATCCACCTGGTGCTGGCGCTCGGTGTGTATTTCGGTTACATGCTCGCGGTCTACCTAACCGATCCCCGCGTATGGCCGTTCACCTGGAACGCACTTTTGCTGCCGGTGTTGCTCGTCATCAACCTCGCGCTTGCGGCCGGATTGGGGTTCATCGTGAGTGCACTCAACACATTTTATGAGGACGTGAAATACATCGTCTCGGTGTTGCTGTACCTGCTGTTCTTCATCTGCCCGATCATGTATTTCAGTGAGAATATCAAGTACTCCACCGCGCTCCAAGGTGAAAACAACAACCTTATCTACACGCTCTACCACTTAAATCCCATCGCGATGCTCGTGACGGCCTATCGCAAGGTCTTGGTGGCACCGCAGCAAGTGATGGTGAATGGGCGCTATGTCGATCCGCTGCCCCTTGATTGGGGTTTGCTTGGCATCTGCGCTGCCGTCTCGTTTGGCCTGCTTTGGCTTGGCTATCGCATGTTCTGCCGCGTCAAATGGCGGTTCGTGGAGCGGCCATGAGCGACATTGTCCTCACCATTAAGGGGCTGAAGAAGGAGTTCATGCTTCGGCATGGCGCAGCGTCGCTTAAGACGGCGCTGCTATGGTGGAAGCGCCCCGAGATGGAGCATCTGCAGGTGCTGCGCGGCATTGACCTGGAGCTGCGCAAGGGGGAATGCGTGGCGCTTGTCGGGCGCAACGGGGCAGGGAAGAGCACCCTGTTGTCACTCATCTCGCGCATCTACAAACCAACCTCTGGGAGCATCACGGTGGGCGGGCGCATCGCGCCGCTCCTTGAGCTGGGAGCTGGTTTTCACCCCGATCTCAGCGGCGTCGAGAACATCTTCTTCAATGGCGTCATTTTGGGCCTGACGCGCAAGGAGATCCTGAAACGGACCGACGCCATCATCGACTTCTCAGAGCTCCGGCATCACATCGATGCGCCGGTCCGAACCTTCTCCAGCGGAATGCTCGCCCGGCTGGGCTTTGCCATTGCGGTCCACGTCGATGCCTCCATCCTCATCGTGGATGAGGTGCTTGCGGTCGGCGATGCGGCCTTTGAAGAGAAGTGCTACCGATTCATCGAGGGGTTCATACAGGGCGGCGGCGCGGTTCTGTTCGTTTCTCACCAAGTGCCGAGCATCCGGCGCGTGGCAACCAGGGTGGTTTGGCTGAAAGAGGGTCTCATCGTGGCCGATGGCGAGCCAGAAACGGTGTTGGCGGCTTATCAGGAAGAGATGCTCGGGTCACTCAGCGTCAGCGGGCCGGCGGGGACCCCGGATGGGCGCGAACAACACCCTCAGGAATAGCCAAGTTTGCTTGGGTCTCAGCAGGACGCTCCATATCAGGCACCTGAGCAGCGCGCCTGCGCGGTTCAAAACGAACGTGAAAACCGCCACCGCGTGGCGCCCTCGGACCCAGAAATACATCTCCTTGCCGTGGTTGTACATCGCGACCGACCACCACCTCTGGCCGCTTGAACTCGCGCCCAGCACATGCCCGAAGCGGGCCTCGGGAACATAAAAGATATCGCCATACGCCGAGAGCCGATCGCAGAGGTCCGTGTCTTCGACGTAGAGGAAAAACCGCTCGTCAAAGCGTTCTCGGGGATGGAAGAGCACGCATGCGCCCATCACCTGGCCCACGCGGTGGGGTCCCGGTCCGGAAAGCCGCTTGGTGGACCAGTACGGCGAAAAGAACGGCGAGCGCGGAAACGCCTTTTCGAGCAAGAGCTGCTCGCACACGACCGCCCAAGGGGTCAGCGGGTTGGCGCATGAATCCTGAATCTCTCCCTTGGCACCCCGCAGTTGGCCGCCCACCGCCACCGCGCCTGGCGTGGTTTGCAGCGCCGATGCAAGGACCCCGACTGCGCCGGGTTCGGCCGTGGCATCGCTGTTAAGCAGCAAAGCCGCGTCGCCCGTCATGACCTCAAGGCCCTGGTTGTTGGCCGCCCCGAATCCGCGATTCTTGGTATTGCAAAAAAGGCGCACAGCGGGGAACTCGCGGCTGACCATCTCGCCCGACCCGTCGGTCGAGGCGTTGTCCACCACGATCACTTCATCTGCCTGGCCCTCCAGCGACCGCAGACAGTCCGCCAAGTACTCGCGCGTGTTGTAGCTCACCACAATGGCGGTCACGCGCAAGGGTTGGTCGGCAGACATGCCATAATTGTGGCTTCATGGGCAAAGAAATTCTGCTCACCTCCACCGGGCATGCCAAACTACTCGCCGAGCTAGAAGAGCTTAAGGGCCCGGTACGGATGCGGATCGCCGAAAACATCCGCGAGGCCAAAGCGCACGGCGACCTGCGCGAAAACGCCGCTTACCACGAAGCGAAGCTGAACCAATCGCGCAACGAGGGCCGAATCATGGATCTGGAAAAGGTCCTCCAGATGGCCAAGATTGTTGAACGGCCGGCTGATGCAGGCAGCGAAGCCCACCTGGGTAGCCGCGTCACCCTGCTGGATTTGGAATGGTCGGACGAGTTGACGGTCAACTTGGTTGGCTCGTTCGAGGCCGATCCGGCTAACGACCTCATTTCGATCTCCTCGCCTCTCGGCGAGGCGATGATTGGTAAGAGCGTCGGCGACGAGTT
>JALHPH010000254.1 GCA_022842565.1 Fimbriimonadaceae bacterium | reverse complement strand
TGCCTCGGCTACCAAAGCCAGGCGCTACGACCAGTCCGTGCAGCCCCTGGAAAATCGCCGCAATGTCCAAACCGGGGGCCTCGAGCGTGTCGCTCTCGATCCATTGGATTTCGACTCGGGCATCATTGGGGATACCCGCGTGCGTGAGCGACTCGGCGATCGACTTGTAGGAGTCGCCGTTCGAGGTGTATTTACCGACGACGCCGATTCGCACCCGGTGCGAGGGATTCTTCAGGACGCCGACCACTCGACGCCACTCATTCAGGTCGGCATCGCGCTGCTCCAGCTTCAGGCGCTCGATCATCAGTTGGCCCAGGCCAACCTCTTCGTACTTCAGCGGGACTTCGTAGATGGTCTCAACGGTGGTGGAGCTGATGACCGCCTTTTGTGGCACGTCACAAAACAGCGAAATCTTCTCTTTGACGTCCTCTTCAAGCTCGTGCTCGCTTCGGCAGATGAGCACATCCGGCGAGATACCGATTTCGCGCAGCTTGATCACGCTGTGCTGGGTGGGTTTGGTCTTGACTTCTTGCCAAGGCCCGACCGAGGGGACGAGAGTGACGTGGATATACAGCACGTTCTCAGGCCCGACGTCCTTTTTCATCTGGCGGATGGCTTCAAGGAAAGGGAGGCTCTCAATGTCGCCCACAGTGCCGCCGATCTCGGCAATCACCACATCGGCCTCTTGCTGAACGGCCAGTTCGCGGATGGCGCGCTTGATTTCGTTGGTCACGTGCGGGATCACCTGCACGGTCGCCCCCAGATAGTCACCGCGGCGCTCGGCTTCGATGACGTTGCGATAAACTTTGCCTGTCGTCACGCTGCTGCCAGAGGTACAGCTGACGTCCATGAAGCGCTCATAGTGACCCAAGTCCAGGTCGGTTTCGGCGCCATCTTCGGTCACGAAGACCTCGCCATGCTGGAAGGGGTTCATAGTCCCTGCGTCCACGTTGATATAAGGATCCAACTTGAGTGGAGCGACGGTGAAACCGCGATTGCGAAGGATTCGGCCGATACTGGCCGTAGCGATCCCCTTTCCAATCGAGCTCACCACGCCGCCGGTCACAAAGATGAATTTGGTTTGACGCATTGCCTGGAATTCCACAAAACCCTAGGCATCCAGACGCCGGGCGCGGCGCGCGGGAACGGGGTTTTGTGGAGAATACCGAAAGTGGGCGGCATGAAGCATTGACAGCGTTAGAAGTCCTGAAAATCGCGGTAGGGGCCTACGTAACCGTGGATTTTGTTCGCTACGCGCGCAGCGGGAAGCTGAGCCGCCACCTGACGATTTTTAGGGGCTGGGCGCCAGTCGAGTGGGCCAAGATCATCGCGCTGGTGCTGGTCGAAGTCTTCCTGGTGTTCTTGTTCATCGCCTTGCTTTGGAGCTTTGGTGGGCCTGTGATGCGCTGGGGTTGGCTGACGATGCTGGCCACGCCCGCCGATGGACCTGATCCGGGTACCAACCTAATGATCGCCCCGACCTCGATCCCCTGGTTTGGCGTAGCTTTTTTCGCACTACTCACTATCAACTTGCCCCGACTCGCGCGGCGAGAAGAAGAAGTGTTTCGGCGCGGAACGCGTAACTGGGCACACGGCATCCAGCGATCCTTTAAGTTCGGAATGATCCACATGGTGGTCGGAGTGCCAGTGGCGGCAGGGTTAGCGCTCAGCTTTGCAGGCCTCTTCTTCACCTGGCGCTACTTTGTGGGTGGCATGCGGGCAGCATGCCTCGCTCATACGCTTCACAACTTACTCGTGGTCATCATCGTTGCGATGGCATTGCTGTTCGCGTAAAAAGACACTTGATTCAAGGGGGCGGGCTCGGGTACCCTCACTACTTCCCACGAGGCAAGCTTCCCTCTGTCGCGCGGGTTTATTGGAACCAGACGACTATGGCCAAGAAAATCACCAGCGTTATCAAATTGAACATTGCAGCAGGCAAGGGAACACCTGCGCCTCCAGTTGGTCCTGCACTCGGTCAGGCAGGCATCAACATGATGGAATTCCTGAAGAAGTTTAACGAGCAGACCGCTCCCCAGATGGGTTTCCTTCTTCCGGTTGAAATTCTCGTTTTCGAAGATCGTTCTTACTCCTTCGTTGTTAAGCAGCCGTTGAGCAGCGAGCTCGTGAAGCGCGCCGCCGGCATCGCCAAGGGCGCCGCTAATCCGTTGAAGGATCAAGCCGGCGTGCTGACGAAAGAGAAGCTACGCGAGGTCGCCAAGCAGAAGATGGCCGACCTTAATACCGATGATGAAGAGATGGCGATGCGAATCATCGCCGGAACCGCCCGCTCCATGGGCGTCCGCATCGAGGGCTAAAGGGCCTAGTTCCTCTCCTCGACGGACCCGCAATGAGCCGGAACAAGTCTGACGTGATAGAGGGCAAGAGAGTGAAGACAATTCTGAGTGGACTGTTCATCCTGGCGGCGGCCACGATGGTCTGTGCGCAAAGCGCCGAGACCTCATCAACCGCCGCAGGGCAGGCCATTGCCGACGCTCTTCGCGAATCGACTGGTGCAGAAATTGCCTTCCTTCCCGCAGCAGCTTTGAAGCTGAACGCAAGCAGCAACCCGCTTGTGGACCACTTGCTTTATCCGACCGATGAAGTGTCGGTGGTGGCACTGAAGGGGAGCCAAGTTCGCGCGGCTCTGGAGCGCTCAGCAGGCATCTTTCCCACCCCAAATTCCGGTTTCCTTCAGCTTTCGGGCTTGAATGTGACGGCTGATTCGGGTCAACCCCAAGGCAAGCGCATCCAATCAATCCGAACTGAAACCGGACCCCTGGGTGAGGGCGCGGTCTATAGAGTGATCTCTGTCGGTTTGGAGGTGTTGCGGTCTTATCGTAAGTGCATTTAGTCGCAGGGATGCTGGTGTGTCGCGAAGATAGTGTTTTTTTTTTTTGTTT
>JALHPH010000253.1 GCA_022842565.1 Fimbriimonadaceae bacterium | reverse complement strand
AACGGAATTAGCGGTTGTAGCGCCGCTTCAGTCGGGCAAGATTGTCGGCGACTTCCTTTGCATTTGGGTCGAGCTTTGCGGCCGCAGTGAGGGTCGCAATCGCTTCGTCCACCTTGTTCAGCCTCTCCAGAGTGATGGCGAGGTTGTTATAGGCCGCGACATATTGCGAGTTCGAGCGAATGCTCTTACGGAAAGCTTGCTCGGCCGCCAGAAGTTCTGTTCGCTCAAGGTACCAAAGGCCGATGCCATTGTTGGCTCGGTAGTTCATGGGGTCCTTTCGCAGCACGGTGGCGAAATGGAAACGCGCATTGGAGTGCTCGCCAAGGATCCATTGGCCGGCAGCGAGGTCCAGGCGGACCGAATCGTTGTTCGGATTGGTGCGAACATAGTTGCGCCACAGCTCAACGGCCTCTTTCAGGCGACCGCTGTTGGCATAGGCGGCAGCCAGGTTTAGTTGCCCGCCCTTGTTGTCCTTGTTCAGAGCATAAAGTCGCTCGAAGACTTCGGCAGCCTCGCTGTACTTGGCTTGACCGTAGTAAAGGAGTCCGAGGTTGTTCAGCGAATCCGCGTGGTTGGCGTCAAACTCGAGAGCGCGGGTGTACGCGGCGATGGCAGCGTCATTTTGGTTGCGCTGACTCTCGATGATGCCCATGTTGTACCAATAGTCGCGCGTGTTCTTGACTTCAGGACCAGCCTTGTCGAACATGGCGAGCGCTTCATCGATGCGGCCATCCGAAAGGTAGGCCTGACCGAGTGCAAACGCGAGTTCTGGCTCGTTGATACCGAGCTCCATGGCCTTCTCCAAGTAGGTCACGGCTTCATCGGTCTTGCCTTGCTTCAGCAGAACCGCAGCGGCGTTTCGCTGGAACATTGCATTGTCGGGCCGCAGGCGAGCGGCGGTCATAAAGTGCTCTGCCGCGTTGTCCAGGTTCCCCAGACCCTCATGGGCGACGCCCAGATTGTTGTGGGTGAAGGGGTCGTTGGCGTTGATCGCAGCCGACTTGTTCAGAGCCTCCACGGCCGAGGTGTAATCCTTGCGGGTGATGTGAAGCTGACCGATGTTGTACCAAGGCGCAGCCTCTTCAGGCTTCATGGCGGTGGCGCGTTGGTAGCATTCCAGGGCCTTGTCGGCATTTTGAGTGGCCAAATAGGCGTTACCCAAGTTGACGACGACTTCGTAATCGTCAGGGCGGATTGCTGCAGCCTTCTCGAGTGCGGAAACCGCGCCAGCGCCGTCATTCATGCGAAGGCAAACAAAGCCTAGCCACGAGAATGCCTCGCCGTTCTTTGGGTCCTCTTCAGTCACCAACACAAGGGCGGCTCGCGCCTCTTCCACCTTGCCGGCGTTATACAGTTCCACTGCGGCTCGAACCTGCACGTTCGATTGCGGCGGCTCAACATTTTGCTGCGCCATCGCGCCGACAGCCATCATTGCCACCAAGGTTAGCGGCCAGACAAACTTCAAGTTCACTCTCATAAATTTCTATTCCCCGGATTCGGAAAATGCTCCGAACGTCGAGTCCCTACCAAAACTATTGGCAACAAGAACGTCAGACTTTACTTCAATATTGACGCAAGGGCACCCTCATAAGCACCCGTCAAATCTGCTGTTTCTATAGTAACTAACGCTTTTTCGCCCCAGTTCAGCACAAATGCTGTGCCATTTGATGTACCGATTTCGTAAATGTTTAGCATCTCTGCTTTCGCAAAAGACCTCAGTTCATTCACATGATCAGGCTTGACAGCCAGAATCACGCAGCCTGGAATCTCTCCATACAGCACACCGTCCTTTCGAGTCCATTCCGCCCCGAATTGTTCCAGCGAAACCTGCATTCCGATCCGGCGCGGGATGCACATTTCGGCCAGTGCGACCGCCAAACCGCCATCGCTCACATCGTGAGCCGCGTGCAATAGCTGAGCATCGGCCGCTTGCACCAAGAATTCACAAAGTTGCTTTTCGCTGGCCGGGTTGGGGATGCACGGTAGCCCATCCTCAATACCGTGAATGGTTTCAAGATAAAGACTTGCCCCAAGACCATGGTGACGTACTGTGCTGTCACAGCGGACCACCAGTATGGTGAGGCCCTCCTCCTGGATCGTGCTGCCGACCGAGCGCTCTGCATGCTCCAAAACGCCAACCATGCCAATCATCGCCGTGGGTAGCACCGCCGTCTTCGCGCCTCCAGGTTCGCTGATGGCTTCGTTGTAGAAGCTCACATTTCCGCTCACTACGGGCGTATCCATCTGATGGGCCGCATCGGCGATGCCGCGAACAGCCTGCTCGAACTGCCAATAGACATGGGGATCTTGGGGATTACCAAAATTCAATCCGTCCGTAACCCCTGCTGGCCTGGCCCCAGTGCACGCCACGTTTCGGGCCGCCTCGCAGACGGCCGCCACGCCTCCCGCATACGGGTCGAAGTAGGTCCAGCGCGCGTTGCCATCGATTGAGATCGCGATGCCGCGCTCAGTACCCCTCGGTGCGAGCACCGCCGCATCTGCGGCTAAGGGGCCGTGGACGGTCTGGGTTTGCACTTCGAAATCGTATTGCTGGAAAACCGGTCGCTTACTTGCGATGTTGGGGTGGCTGAGCAGCTTCAGAAGCGTTTCCGCATCTGTTTTTTCTTGAAGCCTGTCGGGGCTCCATGACGCGGCGGCCCGAGCATAGGCCGGGACTTCGGGCGTCATTTGATAAACCGGGCACTCGTCCGCCAAGTGAGGCGGATACAGTTCGGCTTCTACTGTGCCCCAGCGCCGAATGCGCACGACCTGCTCCTCAATCACATGCCCAATCACGCAGGCGGGAAGGCCCCATTTGTGAAAAACGTCCAGGATTTCTTGCTCGCGACCTGGCTTGCTGGTGCAAAGCATGCGCTCTTGGCTTTCGCTCAGCATCAGCTCGGTTGCGGTCAT
>JALHPH010000252.1 GCA_022842565.1 Fimbriimonadaceae bacterium | reverse complement strand
CGTTCGATCCCGGCTAATACCGCGTACTTGCGCACCAGCCCGTAGACCAATGAGCGATTCATGGCCCCACCGCGCTGGCTCACGATGACCTGCGGCAGCGGCCGCTTCGCCAGCGCGGGCCGGCCCTCAATTAGGTAGCGCTCCAGCCATTCCATCGTTTGCCGTGGGATGGGCACCCAACGTGTCTTTTGCCGCTTCCCTACAACGTTCAGCGCTGCGGTCTCCATGCTGAGCTGGTCGAGCCTCAAGCAGGTGGCTTCGCTGACGCGCAGCCCGGTTCCAAAAATCAGCTCGAACAACGCACGATCGCGCAAGCTTGAAGCATCGACAGGTGTGATCGCATCCATCAGGGCCATGACGTCTTCGGTCGAGAGTGCTTGCGGCAATATGCGCTGCTTGCGGGTTCGGGTCACCGCCGGAATCGTCACCACCCCGCTCCCAGACTGCCGACTGAGCGCCTTTAAAAAGGTTCGGACGGCGCTCATTTTGCGCCGCGCGGTGCTGGGTGAAAGCGGCGGCCCCCAGTGAACCTGCAGCCGCATCAGATGGTCCGCGCCGACCTCGTTCCAGCCCTTGAGCCCTAGTACCGCCAACATTTCGGACGCCTGCAACAGATCACGACGATAGGCCACCACCGTGTGCTCGCTCGCGCCACGCGTCATCAAGAGGTCGTCTAGGAACGACTCTATGGGTTCGTTGAACGCTTCCATACCCATATCCGGGGCTGCACATACATCAGATCGTGCGCCTCAGGACCATTTGCACCGTACACTTGCATCAAACCATAGTCCTTTTGCAGCGCAGCCATAAACTCTTTGTAGCGTGACACTTGGCCCTGGAACGCCTCGGGAACGGTCGCAGCAGCGGCGAGCCGATCCAGACCTTCCGTCTCGAAACTCGAGAAAATGACGTACTCAGGCGGGTTCTCCTTAAGCAGCCGCACGTCAAAATCGAGCCGCTGAGACGGGTCCTCGGGGACGTAGCGAAGCACGGGCGGCACCGCAGCGAGCCGCGCTTGCTCTCGTTGCTCGAAGCTCGCTCCGCGAGGGGCTCCCACTTCAGGATAGAAGCTCGCCGTGTAGAACCAGGGGTCTGAAACGAGACCCACCGACTGCGCACCCTTGAGCTCGCGCGCCACTTGATCGCGAACATCCTCGCCCGCCATGACGACCGTAAGTTGCACCGAATCAGCCAGACCACCGCCGCCAATCCCTGCAATGCCAGCAAAGCCCAGGGCAACTGGTAACTTCCACGCGGTCTTGGTTTTGCTGCGAACGTGGGCTTCGCGCATCAGCCAGGCCAAACCCACCGCAAGCACTGGGATCAGCGGGAAGCAATACCGAAGAAACTTCACTTCCGCCCTCGCGATGAGCACATAGTAGATCAAGGCGAACAGCGCAAAGCCGATGATCCAAGCTTGCTGTGGATCTGGCTTTCGGCACCCCCACACCAAACCGACCAAGCCCAGAATTGAGACAAACACGCCAAACCCAAGGAACAGATTGGCAAGGTGATAAACCGCGCCGGGCGCAGTCGCGGCAAAAACGAGCCCATGCCCTGTGCTCGTATGCCACATCTCGTATTGAAAGTCGCGCATAAAGCGGTCGGTATGGAGCAATGCGCCGGGCGTCGTCAGGAAGAACGCCAGCAATGCCACCCCCACTGCCCACGCAAAGGCCTTGACGCCATCAGCTCGCTTAGTGCTCACCCACAACACGGGAAGAAGAGCCGCCAGAACGACCACGCCGCTGTACTTGGTACTGGCCGCGAGCCCAGCAAACAAGCCACAGAACAGGGCGGGTTTCATTGCGCCCTCCGCCTCCACCGCTTTGGCGGCCCAAATCAGTGCCAGCGTCACCCAAAGCGCCGCCATCACGTCCACGGTTTGGAAACGCGAGTGGACCACCAATCCCGGTGACACCGCGACCGCCGCCGCGCCCAGCAGCGCCCCGACGCGCCCCATGCGTCGCCACAAGAAAAGTCCGGCCGCCGCTACCATGCCCACCCCCGAGAGCAGCGACAGCCACCGCCCGGCTAAGTGATCGCGCCGCATGGCTTGGTAGGGGTCCTTGATCTCGCCACCGTACGCCCCCACCACCAAGCTCGCCATGCGGTTGAGGGTCAGTGGCAGCGTGCCGTAGTTATAAAAGTCAGGATCAAAATCGAGCTTGGCGGGCTCCACCATCGTGGAGTACCCGAGCACAATCGGCTCATCCGGGTGAAGACTCCAGTGCCTTAGTTCATTCGGCAGGCCCCACCCGATCCCGACCAGGCGTAAGGCCAACGACCCCACGATCACGAGAATGAGGAGCGACTTCGGTACCCAATTTGGCATCCGTGACAGCACTCACCGATGGTAGCACTCGCCGCAGGGCCTCCACCAGCTCGGGGTCCAGCAGCTTGCCACGCTGGCTATGCAAATCGTCCCACGCCAGCACCGCGCCCTTTTGCCGCTCCATGGTCAGATAGCGGTCAACCAGGGACAAAATCCTTGATTCGATGGGCAGGTCAGTTCCCTTGGGGAAGGTCGGCCCTGCCGAGCCGTCATAAGGCGCCCTAAAGCATCGCACAATGGGCGCAAGTCGCCGCAAAGTGGGCACCAATTCCAGCATCGCAGCGCCGACTTCGGGGTGACGGTCAAAGGTGGCGCGCTCGGCCGATGTCCATTCATGCCCTGGCTTGCTGTTGATGAGCTTCCACGGCACCGCGCACAGGCCCATATCGCGCAACCATGCCGCAAGTTCCAGACGGTCCCGCTCCGGCTCCTCAATCTCCAGTTCGGTGGCCATGGCCCGCGCCAACATCACTACGCGCTCGGTGAGGCCACGGTGATTCGGGAAACGCAGCTCGATGGCCGTGCTGAAAACGCGCAGGTTATCGCGCCGCTGTTGGGCTGCTTTGCGCGGCATGACGGCA
>JALHPH010000251.1 GCA_022842565.1 Fimbriimonadaceae bacterium | reverse complement strand
CGCGCAGCGAGGCCAGTTTGCGACTCGAAGAAGTTCGCAGCGTGGTGAAAACGGTGGAAGTCGAAGAACTCGGCCAAACCGTCGATGACCTTCGATATGACGGTTCGACGGTACAGCCTGGGCAAGTGAAGCTTAGCGGCCCGGCGTCGCAGATCGCGAGAGTGAAAAAAGTTCGCGTGATGCTCGATCTCGGCTCCTTGCGGCCCGGGGTAGCTGTTCAGCTTGCGGTCGAGGCGCTCGATGGCGACAACCAGCCCCTGCCTCTTGCAATCAGCGATCCGGCGCGTGTTGAGGTTTTCCCGGCGCTCGCCGCCGCGTCCACTATAGCTTCGGTCTTGGTAGTTCCGGACTTCGAGGGTCAGCCCATGTTTGGCTTCTCAGTGGCCAGTTACGAACTCACGCCTGCCTCGGTGCGCATCTCGGGTTCCAGCGCGGCGATCGCCAACCTGCAGACGCTCGCTACCGAACCGATCCCTATCGACCAAGCTCGCAGCGACCTCCAGGGAACGATCAAGCTGAAGGTCCCAGATGGCGTGACGGTGACGCCGAGCGACGAAGTTACCTACAAAATCCGCATTGTCCCTACCCCACTCAGGCCGAACCGATGACCGAGATTCGCCCGATCCGTGACGCCGAAGCAGACACCTTTTTGCAGGTGCTTTGCGAGGTTTTCGACCTCGATTTCAACCGCGCCCAAGGCGTTTTCTTTCAGGAACCGGGGTTCGACCTCAATCGCAAATGGGCTCTTTTTGATCGAGGCCGAATGGTTTCCATCCTCACCACATCGCCGCTGCAGTTTGGGACGCATGTGGGTTCGGGGATTGCCGGGGTGGCGACCCTCGAAAGTGAACGGGGACGAGGACACGCGAAGCACCTCATCGAATCGGTGATGCGCGCGGGGAGCTTCCATGGCGACCAGTTTTGGCTCCTCTTTGCGCGTGACCCCGCTTTGTACCAGCGCGCAGCGTTCGAGGTGGTGGATGAAGTGCATGAGGGCACGGTGGAAACAAGCGGCGAATGGTTGACGGAGGAGTCCATGCCGCTCGCTTCCATCCGCCAGCGTTACGAAGCATGGAGCCAAGCCGCCCCCGACCGGTTGGTGCGCACCGCCTTGCGTTGGCGGCTGTGGGAGTGGAGCCTCCGGGCTTGCGCCGAGTGGCAGGATGGCTACATCTGCTTCGAAGGGACCACCGTGCGTGAGGTGGTGAACTGCCCACCCGGACCCCTGCCCGTGCCGAAACAAACCCAGTGGACTGGGCTGCGCCACACCACCAACCAACTTGGCATCGCGGCCAACACCACCGGAAATGGCCTTTTTCTGATGTCGCGGGGCCTGCCCTTCACGCCAGTCATGTTCATGACGGATCAGTTCTAGAGCGCAGTGCGTGCCCGTGTTAACACGGGTTCGAGGGACTTTGGGGCCGGGGGGAGGGTGATGCCGGGTATCCTTCCGACCCGCAGGACACGAAGCATGGGCCTTTATCAGATTTACACCTCCGAAAGCGTTTCCGAAGGGCATCCCGACAAAGTCGCCGATCAGATTTCAGACGCGCTCCTTGACGAATTCCTCGCCCAAGACCCCACCGCACGGGTCGCCGTCGAGACCATGTTGGCACACGGCGTTGCAGTGGTTTCCGGTGAAGTCACCACGGCGGCCTATGTCGACGTGCAGCGCGTCATTCGCCGAACCATCAAGGAGATCGGATACGACGACACCCGCGTTGGATTCGATGGCGACAACTGCGGCGTGCTCGTGGCAATCCAGGGCCAATCGCCCGACATCGCAATGGGCGTGGATACCGGCGGAGCCGGCGACCAAGGAATGATGTTCGGCATGGCGACCAACGAGACCGCCGAACTGATGCCGCTACCGATTTCGATTGCCCACGCGCTCACGCGCAAGGCCGCCCAGGTCCGGCACGACAACATCAAAATGGGCCTGCGCCCCGATGCCAAGTCGCAAGTCAGCGTCATCTACGAAGACGGAAGGCCGAAGCGAATTGAAACCGTGGTCATCAGTCACCAACACGATGAGAGCTTGAGCCAAGATGAAGTGAAGGCCCGCGTGATGGAAGCCATCGTGCGCCCCGTGCTTGCCGACTACGAGCGCTACATCGACGGCGACATCACTTATCACATCAACCCGACTGGACGCTTCGTAATCGGCGGCCCTGCGGGCGATACCGGGTTGACCGGTCGAAAAATCATCGTCGATACCTATGGCGGCATGTGCCCACACGGCGGCGGCGCTTTCAGCGGCAAAGACCCCACCAAGGTGGACCGTTCGGCGGCCTACATGGCCCGTCACATTGCCAAGTGCGTGGTGGCAGCCGGGTTAGCCGAGCGCTGCGTAGTTGGACTGGCGTACGCAATTGGCGTGGCCCAGCCTGTCTCGGTGAACCTCGAGACGTTTGGCACCGAGACCATCGACATTGCGACCATCGTTGAGCGCGTTAAGTCGAACTTCGACATGTCGCCCAACGGCATCATTAAGCACTTCAATCTGCGTTCGCACAAGTACCTCCCGACGGCTAAGAACGGCCACTTTGGCAATCCCGCCTTCGCGTGGGAGCGCACGGACGAGGCTGCTGCTCTCAAGGGCTGATCTAGCTCGAAACAGAAAAAGCCCTGCCTAGATCGAGCAGGGCTTTTTTGTTTATTGCGCCTCGTTAGTTGATGACGCTGCCCACCGCTGTGCGGCGAGGTGCTCGGCGAGAGAGCACTTCCATCGGGACACCCTCCTTGCTTTCGGCCACCATCGACTGCATCAGGCTGTCGATTTCTCGTTCGATCTGCTCTTGCTGGCGGTTCACCCTGGCGCGTGAGTGGGCGAGTGTCAGCACTTCAAGCGCCTGCTGCCAATGGCCAAGCTGTTCGAGCGCAGAAGCGCGCAGAAGCTCGTAGCCGACTTCGGTGGGATTCAGCCGCACCAACT
>JALHPH010000250.1 GCA_022842565.1 Fimbriimonadaceae bacterium | reverse complement strand
TCGGTGGCATAGGCATCATGAACATCATGCTAGTCTCGGTGACCGAGCGGACCAAAGAGATCGGCCTGCGCAAGGCGCTCGGTGCGAAGCGTGCCAATGTGATGGGACAGTTCCTAACCGAAGCGGCAACCCTGAGTCTGGTCGGCGGCCTGATAGGGATGGGAATTGCCTGGAGTATCGGACTTGCACTGACGCTGATCACCCGCGCCCAAAACTGGCCTAATGAGGGCGGCTTGGCTGCGCCGTTCCCCTGGACCGCTGCGCTTGGCGCGGCGATTTTCTCGGCGCTCATCGGCTGCATCTTCGGTTTTTACCCCGCCTTCCGCGCTGCAAAGCTCGAACCAATTGTAGCTTTGCGCGCTGAATAGCTTGCGTTTCACTCAAAGTTGAAGGATAATGGTCGCGATGGCAGGGCGCGGATTCTATTACAAGCTAGATGAGGGTCGGCCGGTTCCGTGCTCCTGGTACGAAGCTGGCGTGCTTCTGGCCGACTTTCGCGGCCGGACGGTCTGCTACGACATCCTGTCAACCGGCTTCAGGGTCAGCACATCCTTTTTGGTTTTCGATCACAACCCCTTTGGTCCCTCGCCAGTGTTGTTCAACACCATCGCGACTGCCACAGATGGAACAGAGCGGGTGTTGGGGCGGTATCGCACCCTGGCCGAGGCCAAACGAGGGCATGAGCAGGCGCTAAGCTTCCTAAGATTAGTGGCTTGCGGAAACGCCTGAAGAGAAGAGGGAATTGGTAGCGGAGGGCGGACTTGAACCGCCGACCTTCGGGTTATGAATCCGATGCTCTAACCAGCTGAGCTACCCCGCCGAGGTGAGAGAAATTATATCCCTTTTTCATGCCCGGGTGCCGGGTTTGGTCGCAGGAATCTGCGCCAGCCAATCCGGGATGGCGTCCGGAGCATAACTTTCAGCCTCGACGCGATAGGCAGCGTGAAGAGGCGCACCTAGCGACCGCAGCTCCTGCGATCGGTCGATCAAGACTCCGTATCCCACCACTTCTGCGTCAGCGGCTGTGACTAGGTTACTGACTTCGCGAAGGCTGAGGCCGGTTGTGAGCACGTCATCCACCACCAAGACTTTGGCCCCCGGTTCGAGCGTGGCGTTGCGGCGCAGGGTCCGCTGGCCATCGACGGTCTCGGCGTAAAGAGCAGGCAAACCCATCTGCCGTGCGATTTCGAAAGCGATGATGATGCCGCCGGTGGTCGGGCCCATGACGACGGTTGCTCCCGAATCAGCAAATTGAGCCGCGATTTCGGCGCAAAGCGGCACTAAAACGGATGGCTGTTCCAGAATCCGGAATTTTTCAAAATAGACCGCGCTGTGGCGGCCCGAGGTCAGCACAAAGTGGCCGTTCAGAATAGCGCCGCTTTGTTGCAGAAGCTCGGTTAGGCGGTCGTGAGTGGTCATCCGGTCACGTGGAAGGGGGTCATGTCGCGCATGATCTCGTTTTGCTCATTCAGCAGCACGACTTTGGGGATCACCGTCTCGTCTGTCCAAGTAAACGCTGCGATGATCACGCGGTCCCCTTTCCGAAAGAAATGCGCCGCGCCGCCGTTTAAGCCGATATGCCCTTTGGGACCACGAAAAGCATAGGTTTGGATACGGCTTTCGTGATCAACCGCCCAGATGTGAACCATCTCGCCGTCCTGAATGCCCACTCGATCCATCAGGTCACCGTCGATTTCGATAGACCCCACATACTCCGGGTTGGCATAGGTGATATGCGCGTGGTGGAGTTTGGCCTTAAGCAATTGCAGAAGTTGCATCTGATCGATCTGGTTCGGGGCTCTTTTCGTCTTGCGGCGACTTAGGACCACCCGGCCCATTGCGTTGCCGCCGTCGCTGAAGGGCTGCCAGAAATCCTCCGAGCGTCATGATACCTGCGCCCCACCAGACCAACCCCGGCATCGGTTTGTAGTAAAGCTCCATCGGAAACACCGGGCGCTTATACATAATCTGAAGCTCGGCCGACTGATCGGCGGCGTTGATGCGGCGGAGTTCGACAAAGTACTCATCGAAGACTTCGCCCGGCCGCCGGACCATTCCGGCTTCGGTCAATTGCATGCTGGGCTCAATCTTGATGGTGCCTTGAGTCTGATCCAGCACCGAAAGTTGGGCAAAGAAAGTCGCGCCAGGCGTTCCGAGTGTTCCTGTCGTCCGCAAACCCGAATAGGTGAGAATCATGTTCTCAAAGAGCTGCATTGACTGGCCCTTCTGGATAGTGAACGGCTCGCTGGCTTCGCGCACTAAGGGGTAGACCGTGATGTACTTATCGTGCAGCGGCCCGTGCTTGATCCAGGGCCGGACGGTCGGGCTGGGGTCATTGCCGTCCATCTTGTCGGTGTAGAACAAGATCGGCTGGGCCACGAAGCTGTCGTTGCGACCCGTGAACCGGAAGCTCATGCGGTTCTCGCGGGCCATCAGGTCTTTGCCGAAGCTTTCGAGCTGAACGGCGTAACCGAGCGCGAGGCCAGGGCGGCCCTGCTGAACATCAAACTGCTCCTTTCGTTGCAGCCCGCGGGAGACGATTAGCCCGAGGACGCAGAGCACCACACCGATGTGCGTCAGCATCGCCCCGAGCGAGTTCTTGCTAACTCGCCAGGTTTCGGCGATCCGCATGGTGTTGGCGACGATGGCAAACAAGCAGATGAATCCGAGAGTGAGGACCCACGTGACAAGTGGGACCTGAACGAAACCCCAGTTCGAGAGGGAATTGGCCGGGACCTCCATACCGCTCGGGATCGACATCATGAGGAACATCCCGATGCCAGTGAGGCCGAGGGCCACGCAGACCACCGTGATGAGCTTAGAGATCAGCTGCTTTGCCGGCAGGCCGCGCCAGCTGAGGAACGGACCAATGCCCATCAAGATGACAGTCGGGATGAAGAGATAGGCCATCACGCGGTTGTAGAGCGGTTCTTCTACAACCCGGGG
>JALHPH010000249.1 GCA_022842565.1 Fimbriimonadaceae bacterium | reverse complement strand
AACCGCCGACCTGGTAGCTCACCCCCAGCACACCGAGTTTGCCAAGCGGCGTGGCATAGCCCAAGTGCGTGAGCGAACGGTTCCCCGATTCGCCGTCGGTTCGGAAATCCGGGTTGTTAAAGTCGTTGCTAACAGTAGTCCGTGACGAGGAGAGATTTCGGAAAGTAAATCCAATCGACGGGGAAGTCGAGAAGCCGATCCCGGCGGGGTTGTCCAGAATTGAGCGGGTCGAGGTCCCGGTTCCGCTGAGTGCGCCTCCCAAGCCGAGTGGTCGCCCACCCACGTCAAAGGCGGTCAGAAGATCGGGAATCTGGGCCTGGCCCATAGCGGCCAATCCAACACATGCAACGACTGTTAACTTCCGAGGATTCATGGAGATGCTCAAATAAGACAGGAACTAGCGAAGTCGAACGACGACCTCTTGAGTGGTGGCAACATTGCCAGCGCGGTCCACCGCACGGGCCAAAATTTTGAAATCGCGAGGAAGATTGCGAGTGTTGTTGATGCGGCCGGTCCACTGCAGGGTCGAGCCCGAAGCCCGCGCGCTCTTTCGAGGCACTCGCGAGAGGATGTTGCCGCTCATATCGGTGATAAACACATCGATATTGGTGACCGGCACCGCGTTTTGGAACTGGTCCACGAAGTCGATGGCAACGGGAATGCGAGAGCCAGGTCGGTAGGTGCGATTGCCGGGCGACAGTACGTTGATGTTCGGCGCGACGCGGTCGAGGGTCACCGAGATGGTGCGGCTATTCGAATTCTTGGCTCGGTCTTCCACGCTGACGCTGATGCTCTGGGATCCATCGTTAATGATGTCTTGCGTGCGCCAAGTCACGGAGACCGTTTCGGTGGTGCCTGTGTTGTTCGGGATGTCCTGTCCGTTCACCTGCACGCGCCACTCTTCGATGTTGGGTTCATCAAACGAAACCCGGATGGGGACATCGTTGCGAACAAAGGCGCCATTCGTAGGCGAAAAATCTCGGAACTTAGGGGTGCGAACGTCGATTGTGACGGGGTTGATCGTGACCGAGTTGTAGGGGTTGTTCGGCTCGGTGACAGTGACCACAATGCGGTAGTTGGCCGCTGGAGTCGTGTCATTGAAGTTCAGGTCGATGCTGCCTTCTATCTGACCGTCCACGTCCGGGTCAAAGCGTCGGAATCGGTTAATCGAAAAATTGGGGTCCGTCAGAGACGTGACTTGGACATCAACGCGGGCCTGAGCGCGCGAGCCGGTGATCGTGAACTTGAGCTGATTGGTGCGGCCCAAAAAGTCGCCGGAACTCGGTGAGGTGACCGTGATGGTGCCTGCCGAAGCCAAAGCGCTCAGCAGTGCCACAAAACTCACCAATGCAAACTTTTTCATCTTTTCAGTTCTCCTGTCGGCGCGTGCGTTACCAGGCTCCGACCATTGTAGACGATCCAGCGAACGAATTCGGCTGCGCCGCCTTCGTCATTCCTGGAAAATACCCGTTTACTGACGGCCCTCACACTCGGAGTGCAGTTGCCTACGGCAGCGGGGAAGCCAGCCCAGCCGAGCATTTGAAGGTCGTTTTCATAATCTCCGAGCGCGGCCACTTCCTCAGCCCGGATTCCAAGCAGATCGGAGAGCCCCCTCAGCGCGACGGCCTTTCCTACCCCCGATGGCAGAATGTCTAAATAGTCTTTTTCGCTCCGAACCGTTTGGCCGTGATCCGATAACGCAACATCAAGTTGCGCTTTGTGGTCAAGGATCGATTCGGGTGGCGCAACCAGCAATAAATTCATCGGCTCGGCGCGTTCCAAAGTCTCTCGATCCACCTGCCGTACTGGAACACCAGCGCGCTGTTCATACAGCAACCGTTCGGGTCCTGCATGGCACGTGAGCATCTCATGCTCGGTCTCGGCATGGATATAGACTCCTGTAGCTGCTGAGTACGAAAGCACCCGATCAAGCGCCAACGCGCTCATTTTCGAGCGCGCAAGGCAGTCGCCATTTTCGTGAATGGTGAGGCAGCCATTGCCTGCCACCAAGTGGGGGTGCCAATTCAGGCTCTGAGTGATCCGTCGGGCCGAGTGGAGATTGCGGCCGGTCGCGATGCAAACCTGCAATCCGGACTCCCGGGCGAACTCAAGCGCAGGGAGTAAGGCAGGATGCGGCCACCGGGCCGAGGTCAGGCATGTGCCATCAAGGTCAAGCGCAAGCAACCGGATAGGCACACCAAATTATGCCGCAATTTCATCGTAAAGATACGGGCAGAAACGGCCAACACTCTTCCTAGAGAGTTCAAGCTATGTCCGACGAAAAAGTGATTCAGACCGACGAGCAGCACGTCGTCTTCGAACTGGGTTCCGAAGCCTACGCCATCGAGATCTTCCGCGTGCACGAGATCATTCGCTTGCGCGAAATCACTTCGATCCCGCGAACCGATGCCTATATGCGGGGGCTCGTGAATCTGCGTGGCAAGACGATTCCCGTCGTCGATCTGGGACGCCGGTTTGGTTTGACATCTCAGGGCGACGGCGATAACACTCGCATCATCGTTGTGGAATCGGAAGCAGGCAATGTCGGCATCGTCGTGGACGCCGTGCGAGAAGTGATGACGCTTGAGACTGAGCAAGTGGATTCCGCACCGAGCCTCACCACTAGCGAAGATAACTCGTTTGTTCGCGGAGTGGCTCGCACCAAAGCCGGCCTCATCACTCTCCTGAACCTCGACGAAATTCTCGCCGCCTAAGCCCCCATCCGAACCTAGGAATCATCACTTTGAGCTACGAACTAGACATGTCCCAATACCTGGACCTCTTCCTTACGGAGGCCCGGGAGCAACTGGATATCCTTGAGCACGAGACCCTGAAGCTGGAAGCTGAGCCCAGCGGAGAGCGGCTCCAAGTCATCTTCCGCGCCGCGCACACGCTCAAGGGTTCTGCCCGCGCGATGGGCTTCCAAGCGTTTGCCGAACTGACCCAC
>JALHPH010000248.1 GCA_022842565.1 Fimbriimonadaceae bacterium | reverse complement strand
GGGGGGGGCGATTGCCCCCAGCTCGCGACGGCCACTGCGAGAAAGAGAAGGATTACTTTTGCCCTCATAATCCTAGAGTTCTGCGCCCAGCGTAAAACTCCTTCTTGGATTTTCTTTAGCGAATATTAAAATACTTGGCGGACGGGTGGTGAATGATGACGGCGCTGGTGGATTGCTCAGGCACAAGCATGAATTCCTCGCTCATCTCCACTCCGATCTTCTCGGGCAAGAGCAGTTCGAACAGTTTCGTCTGGTCCTCAAGGTTGGGGCAAGCGGGGTAGCCAAACGAATAGCGGCAGCCCTGGTACTTCACACCGAAAAGAGCTTTCACTTCTTCGGGATCGTTGTGACCAAATCCGAGTTCGTGGCGCATGACTTTGTGCCAATACTCGGCAAGCGCTTCGGCGGTTTCCACGCCCATTCCGTGTACAAAAAGGTAGTCCTGAAAGTCGCCTTTCTCAAATAGAGCGCGCTCATGCTCGCTCACGCGCGCACCCGCAGTTACTAACTGGAAACCGACCACATCTCGCTGAGGCGCATGGGTGGGTAGGAAGAAGTCCGAAAGGCAAAGGAGCCGACCATCGCGCTGCCGGGGGAAGGTGAAGCGCAGGCGCTCGGTCTGGGCGTCCTCCTGGTAAATCACCAAGTCGTTACCCTCGCTCGCGCACCAGAAATAGCCCCACGTAACGCGCAGATCAAAGACCCGCGCGAGTTCGCGTTGTAGGCGGTCTTGGATGGGTTTGGCCTGGTCGTCAAGCCACGCAGTAAACTCGGGATTGCTCATCCCATCCGGTCGCTTAAACTGCCATTGGCCACGCCAAAGCGCCGTCGGGTTAATGTATTTATAGACTTCGTAAGGATCGAATTGTGTACGAGTCCGCGCGCCGTAAAACGGTAACTGCGGAATCTGCTCGGCAGCGGGCGTATCGCTTTTTACGCCATGGAAAGTGTAAAGGTCCGGGTCCGTGGTATCCACGCGGTGCGAGGTCACACGGGGCGCTAGGTCCTGTTCAGTTTCGGCCTTATCCTCTGCGCTTGTTTCGGCAATTTGTTCCATCAGCCGCAAGCCCTCAAAGGCATCCTGAGCATAGTAAACACGCCCTTTATAGATCGCGGAAAGATCCTGTTCCACGTACGAACGTGTGAGAGCAGCGCCGCCAAGAATCACGGGCACATGCGAGAGTCCGCGGCCGTTCAGCTCCAGCAAATTCTCCTTCATGATGACCGTGCTCTTAACGAGTAGCCCGCTGAGTCCGATCACCTGACATCCGCTCTCGTGGTATTTCTCAAGAATCGCATTGATCGGCTGTTTGATGCCGATATTCACGACCCGATAACCGTTATTGCTCAGAATAATGTCGACAAGATTTTTGCCAATGTCGTGAACATCGCCCGCCACGGTCGCCAGCAGAATGGAGCCTCGCTCCGAGCCCTCGACACGCTCAAGGTGGGGCTCCAACTGCCGCACCGCAGCCTTCATCACCTCGGCGCTTTGCAGCACAAACGGAAGCTGCATTTTGCCCGAACCGAAAAGCTCGCCGACCGTTTTCATTCCGTCCAAAAGAATCTGGTTAATAATATCGAGCGCCGAGTATCTCTGCAAAGCCTCCTCCAGCCGCGATTCCAGGTTCTTTTTTACGCCATCGACAATGTGCTTTTTCAGCTTGTCTTCAACGGAGAGCCCTGCGAACGCATCCTCAGTGGACGAGGTCGCGCGCACGTTTTCGAACCGCTTCATCAGCTCGATCAGCGGGTCATAGGTGCAGGTTTGTTGGTCAGACATGATGGGACGGAGGGAAGGGTACCCGTGATCGGAATCAGGGGCACCCTGCATGGGCGAGAACTGGCAATTCTAGCCGCCCAATTTGGCTTTTAGCTCAGGAAGGGCGACGTAGAGGTCGGCAACAAGACCGAGGTCGGCGACGTCGAAAATCGGCGCGTCGGGGTCTTTGTTGATCGCGATGATGAACTTCGAATCCTTGATACCAGCCATGTGCTGGGTCGATCCGCTGATGCCAGCCGCAATATAGAGATCTGGCGCGACGATCTTGCCAGTCTGGCCGACCTGCAACTCGTTAGGAGCGATGCCGCTGTCCACAGCGGCGCGGGTAGCTCCGGCCGCACCGCCAAGCGCGTCAGCGAGTCCGCCAATGACGCTCTCAAAGGTCGCAGCGTCTTTCATAGGACGGCCACCGGAGACCACGATCCTCGCCTGAGTCAGGTCGGGGCGTCCACCCGTCTTCTTGGCTTCTTGCACGACCGCGACGGCGCTGGGAGCCAAAGAGACAGCCTGAACAGAACTAGCAGCCTGGCCAGTCACCGCTTCGTAACCTGCGGGACGGAAAGTGATGGCCACCGGAAGCTCTAGCGCTTCGACCGTGGCGATCAGCGTTCCCGCAACCACAGGGCGCTTGAAGCTGGTGGGTGAAAGCGTCGTGACCACATCAGTGATCATGCCGCAGTCCACTAGGCCCGCCAACCGCGCTAGCACATCTTTGCTTGCCATGCTGGAAACGGCCACCAGATGAGTCGCGTCCGAAGCCAGCTGCTGGGCCGTCGTAGCAATGGCATCGGCCGGGGCGGTGTCGGGCGCCAAGTGGATGCTTGCCGCGCCGCTGCCCTGGATCACCTCACCACCGATTTGCAGCACGTCAAAGGGTGCATTGAGCGATCTCGCGAAGCCAGCAATTGCGGCCACATCACTGGATGCAAAGGCAATTCCGAAGACTCGGTTCACGCGCTCACCAGTCCCTTGTTCTTGATTTCGGTCACGAGCTCATCGACGCTGCCGACTTTTCGACCGGCTGGCCGAGCAGCGGGGGCCTCAAACAGCACTGGTCGCGTTTTGGGTGCGCTGGTCGTAGTCGGAGCTTGCCGTTCCAAGGGCTTGCCGCGGGCCTTGATGATGCCAGGCAGAGCGATATAGCGCGGCTCGTTCAGCCGCAGATCGGCGGTGATGACGCAGGGAAGAGGCAGATCGAGCACC
>JALHPH010000247.1 GCA_022842565.1 Fimbriimonadaceae bacterium | reverse complement strand
AAGGACCTTTTCTTCGGGGTAGAAGACCTTCGTGCGGGAGATACCGTGCGTCAGGGCGTACACGATGGTCAGGGCTCCAAGTCGTCCATAGAGCATGGTGGAGGCGACGACGACTTGGCCGAACGGCGTGAGCTGGCTCGAAAAGTTGAGTGTGAGCCCGCAGGTTGCAAACGCGCTCACGATCTCGAAGAGGGCAACCTGCAGTGGGACCGGGTGAGTGAGCAGCAGCAAGAACGTGTTGAGTCCCACTACGCCGAGCGAAACTGTGAGCACGGCGGCTGCCTTGCGAACCATGTCGCCGGGAATCGCCCGACCGAGCACTCGGGGTGTGCTGAGGCCCCTGGCATAGGCCACCACCGCCAGCATGAGTACGGCAAAGGTGCCCGTTGTGATGCCTCCACCCGCCGAAGCCGGCGCAGAACCGATGAACATGAGCGTCAGCATCACCTGCTGCCCGGCTGGGGTGACCGACTCGAAGCTAGGCAACCCCACAAACCCAGCCGAGCGGCACGAGATCGATTGGAAAAGTGAAAGGGCCAGCTGGCGACCGATCGGCTCGTTGTGAAGTGTGCCGCCCGGGCGAGTCTCTGTGACAAAGAGCATTGCGAAACCGACCAGCAACAAGAAGACCGCGACCGATAGAGTGAGCTTGGTATGGAGCAGCAGTGCTTTTCGGACCTTCATTTTGGACACGAGATCAAACAGAACCGGCATGCCAATGCCACCCAGGAAAATCAGCATGCCCTTGATGAGCAGCGTCATGTTATCCATCGGGAAAACCGCTTCGGTCGCCGGATTGCCGGAGATTAGGTCAAACCCAGCGTTGCAAAACGAACTCACCGAGTGAAACAGCGCCTGGAACCAGAGGTCTTGCTCGGGAAACAGTCCGACATTGCCCCAATGGATGCGCAGCGCGACCATCCCCGCCAATTCGATGCTCACGACTGTGAAGAACACATAGCGAGCGAGCGTGAAGACGCCTGAGACATTCACCACACCAAGCGCGTCTTGCAGCGCCAAGCGATCTGCGAGTGAAATCTGTCGCCCCAGAATGCGTAAAACAAGAATCGCCAACGTCATATAGCCGATCCCACCGATTTGAATGAGCCCAAGCAGGATCCATTGCCCAAGGACGCTGAGATCTGACGCGACGACGATCACACTCAGGCCAGTGCAAGAAAGTGCGGACGAGGCCGTAAAGAGGGCTTCGGTGAACGAAAGCGGCTCGTGGGTGGCGGCGGCCGGGAGCATCAAGAGTAGCGTGCCCAAGAGCCCGAGCCCGAACAGCCCGATGATGATGCGCCAACTGACGGGCACGTGCCGCAGTTTCTCTGAGACAACTTCGCGCGAGAGACGTACCGACCTCATGAGAACTTGACGACGGCGTCTGGATTCCCCGAAACTAGCAACAGGTCATCTGCCTGAAGAGTCCATTCATTCCCGAGGTCCTTATGGAGAACACCAGCCCGATAAACGCCCAAAAGCTGGAGCGCCTTTCGGCGCTAAAAGTTGAGCTCGTGGAGGTTCTCGCCCACATACACAGGCGGCACCTCCAGCGCGCAAACGTAAAGCTTTTCATCCAGCATCAGGTCATCCACCAAGTTTGGCTGGCTGAGTTCCCAGGCGAGGTGTTCCCCCGCTTCGGACTCCGGAAGAATCACACGGTGCGCCCCGACGCTGATTAGCAAGTCGCGGTGGATCGATGTAGCCGCTTTGCAGATAATGTTCGGACAACCCAGGCGCCGTAGCGCGACCGTTGTCATCAGGCTGGCCTCAAAATTGGCCCCGATCGCCACGATCACAACGTCGTAGGCGCGAATCTCGGCTTGCCGAAGCGCAGCCTCGTCAGTAGTATCCAGGCGGGCGGTATGGGTGAAGACTGTGCTGTACTTTTGCACCAGGTCCATATCAAAGTCCACACCCAGGACCGTAAACCCGCTCTCCACCAGCTTAGTGCCTAGGCTGCTTCCAAAACGGCCCAGACCGATGACCGCGAACTCCGCTTTGTTGCCGCCCGTTCGCGCGACTCCAGAACGCGAACGGCGATGCAAGGGTGCCGCGTCTCGACGAAACAACTTTGAAAGAAATCCAGCCATACGATTCTAGTTTTTTGGCTCGGACGCCTCAACGCGTCCACCGCTGAGAACGGTACCCTTCCGGGCATGAGTCAGACCGTGGTGGTGTTGGGTTCGGGGCCAATCCGCATTGGGCAGGGCATCGAATTCGACTATTCCTGCGTGCACTGTGTCTGGACATTGCGCGAGATGGGCTACCGCGCGATCCTGGTCAACAACAACCCTGAGACGGTTTCCACCGATTTCGACACCGGCGATGGACTCTACTTTGAACCCGTGACGGTCACTGATGTCGAGCCCATTATTCAGCGGGAAGGGGCGATTGGGGTGGTTTGTCAATTCGGGGGTCAAACGGCAATCAACTTGGCCGGGCCGCTCGAAGAGATCGGCGTGAAGGTGCTGGGAACGCCCCCCAGCGCAATTGCCACCGCCGAAGACCGCGAACGCTTTGATGCGCTCCTCACAAGTCTGGGCGTGAAAAGGCCGCGTGGGCGGGCTGTTCGAACGCTGGCCGAAGCGCGGCTGGTGGCCGACGAGGTGGGTTATCCCGTGTTGGTCCGCCCGAGTTTTGTGCTGGGTGGTCGGGCGATGGAGATCGTCCACGGGGCCGAGCACCTTCAAGAATTCTATCAATACGCGGAGGACGCCAACCCAGGTCAACCGGTGCTGGTGGACCAATATGTGGTCGGCCATGAGGCCGAAGTGGACGTGATCAGCGACGGCGAGGATACGCTGGTGCCCGGCATCATGGAGCACATCGAGCGCGCAGGCATCCACAGCGGCGACTCCATGGCTGTTTATCCGCCGACCCGATTCTCGCGGGCGATTGAGGCCGAAATGGTCACGATCGCCTGTAACATCGCGAAGGCTCTAGGAGTGCGCGGCGTGATGAACATTCAGTTCGTCATCCGC
>JALHPH010000246.1 GCA_022842565.1 Fimbriimonadaceae bacterium | reverse complement strand
GTGGATGTCGTGGTGAGGCCAGCTGGCTACGAAAATGCTCGGTCGAGGCCAGTGCGTAACGACATCACGCTGAAGGTCGGCTTCTCTATCTCGCTCGTCACTCGTGTCGACGCAACTGAAAAGCGGCTCGATCTCGGCAAGCTCATCCGAGCCTTCTCTGCGAATTTCTCGTTCGAGAAAGTCAGCCTGACTTCGAACACCGAGGTGCTGGGCCTTTCGGGAAGAGAGATTACAGACAACCTTCCCTCGGCCAGTGACTTCTTGCTGGCTCAGGCTGAAGCAGTGGAGTTCGCCGAATCCAACAGTGAAGACCCGAGGCGCGCAAAGTACTTGGCCCTTGCGCAGGAAGCCGCCAACATGTTCAACACACTGCGGTCCAAAGCTTGGGATGCAAGCTACTTCCAGCCCGTGATTATTGGCATCGACCTCAGCTCGTTAGAGCAGCTGACCGGTGAAACCTTTACGACCCTACGAGCAGGAGGCTAGGCAATGCGGACCATCCAACGGCTTGTGCCCTTGGTGTTGGGCCTGGCGTTGATCACGCCCGCCTACGCCCAGCGCTTCATTACGAATGTCAGCGCCGACTACGCGCCCACGCTGTTTTTTGAGACTAAACAATCCACGCCCTTCGACAAACTCCCTTTTGAAACAGTTGAGCTCAGTGTGCTCAGCACCGCAGAGGCGTTTAAGCTCGGGTTCATTCCAGATGAGAACATGGCCAGAGTTCTTTTGCCTACGGGGGATGTGACCACTGCATCCAGCGGCAAAAGCTATCTCGTGGTCGTCGAGTCCTGGCAGCGATTTGAGGTTATTCCGGCTCAAGGGGTTGTGGCGTTTCTTGATGCAGTGGAGAAAGGCACACCCTTGGACTTCAGCGCCCTCGACACGTTTAGTCCAGGTCTACCTGCCGAGAAGGTGAGAAAAACCCTTATCAAACTTGGCGTTTCGTTCAGAGTTGTTTTCGTCCTGGAAGCCGAAAAATCCCCTGCGGGAGCGGCCGTTCCGCTGGATGAGTACTTCCGTGGGAACCGCAGAATCCTCGCCAAAATCGAAATTGCAGGAGCTGGCTCAGCCGAAATGACTGCGAAGCTGCCGAGCGTGTTTAATCTGCTCAGCGGCCAAGAGGGTCTGCAGACATTCTTGAGGCAGGCTACCGAAGCTCGGCAACAAATATGGGGAGTTCTGCGTGAATCAAGCAGCAGACCTCAGCATCAGGTGCTCGGCTGGGCTTTCAAACCGACTTCACCCAGCCCGCAGCCGCCCGGCGGCTGATTCGGGCGTCAGGTCTCGTTGCGCTTCGCAAAGTAGCTCGTAGCCGACCATGTGCTTGCGCACGGTCGCCGAGCGAAGCAGCGGAGGAAAGTACTGCCCGAACAGATGCCACGAACCGGTAAACGAGGCCGGCGCATTCATCCAGCCAAAGCTATAGGGGAATGGGGCGCCGAACAGCCGGTCGTAGCGACGCAGGAGCTCCACCAGGACCGCCGCCAATTCTTCGCGCTCGTGATGCGCGAGCCCGGCAAGACTCGGCGCGGGCCGCTTCGGAGCCACCATGACTTCGAATGGCCATGCCGCCCAAAACGGCACCCACACCAGCCAATCCGCTGTCTCGATCACCACGCGCTCCCCGCCCGATTCGGCCGAGATGATCTCGCTAAGCAGGCCTGGCGATTCCAAATACGATTCACCAAGCCGCGCCGGACGGCTGGGCACTCGGTCTTGCGCCCAGATTTGGCCATGTGGGTGCGGGTTCGAGCAGCCCATCATCTCCCCCCGATTCTCGAAAATTTGCACCCATTCCCACCGCCGGATCAACTCGGAATACTGCTCCGACCAAACATCGACGGCAGCCGAGACTCCCCGCACACCCAGGCTCCCTAGAGAGGCGTTGTGCTCCGGCGCATAGCAAATTACCCGGCATTCGCCTGATACAGATTCCGCCTGAAAGAGCGGATGCGGCGCTACCTCGGCGGGCGCAGGCAACAGCGCTGGAAAGTCATTCGGAAAGACAAAGGGGCCCTGGTAATCGGGGTTCACTTCCCCGTTCGCCCGCATGGCCCGCGGGCAAAGCGGGCAATCCTCGCGCCAGACGTACTCCGGCGAAAGAGTAACCGGCTCCACGGCTCCCTGCCAGGGCCGCGCCATGCGCTGCGGCGACACCAGCACCCACTCACGATAGAGCGGATCGAATCGGCGGTGCGGGTGCGCTTCCATCAGGACCCATTATGACGGTAGCCTTGCACACGCATGGACCCTGTCGCCAGCGCAGAAGCGCTCTTCCTTGAAGCCTATGCCCATTCGCCGGCAGCCATCGCTTTCGCTCCGGGGCGCGTCAACATCATCGGAGAGCACACCGACTACCAGAACGGTCTAAGCATGCCCGGCGCATTAAATCTCGGGACCGCCGTAGCACTTTCTGCGCATGTCGAGTGGCCGGGCATGGTGACATCAGCGAACACGCCGGACGGCTGGAAACGCTACGTGGAATCCGCGCTCCAGGAATGCGGACTCGATCCCACGGGTTGCGCCGTTGCCGCGGCCACCGGCTTGCCGATTGGAGCAGGTCTTTCAAGCAGTGCCGCTCTGATTGTCGCGACCCTCCTGGCGGCGGAGTCGGCGACCCATCAAGCTAGTAGCCGAATTGCACTCGCCGAAACGGCTCGAAGGGCTGAGCATCACGCCGTGGGCGTCCCGTGCGGCCTGCTCGATCCGATCGCAGTGCTCTACGGACAACCGGGCCACGTGCTGCTTCTCGATTTTCAAAAAGCGGATCGGCCCGAACCGCTTCCCTGGCCAGAGAATTGCTCCATCGCGCTTTTCGATTCTGGTGTCCGGCACAACCTCGCGAACTCAGCTTATGCCGACCGAGTCGCGACGCTTCGACGCGTGGCAGCCCACTACGGTGCCCCCGATCTGCGATCAGTGACGTCGTTCAACCCGGCGCAGCACCCACTGACTGACGCCAAGCGAGCGAAACACTTCTTCTCGGAATG
>JALHPH010000245.1 GCA_022842565.1 Fimbriimonadaceae bacterium | reverse complement strand
AGCGGCTCAGTCCGCGGTTCGCCAGCACTTTTCCAAAGCCGGATCGGTGCAAGTTGAGGTGCTGAACACAGCCGCCATGGTCCTGCCCCAGGGCAATAGCCGCGCGGTTCGCGTTCGCGTACGCGTACGCGGACCCCAGGGTTCGCCGGTGGAGGGCGACATCGATGTAATGGTGAAGAACGTCGCCGTACCCTTTGCCAAAGAGGCCGAGCTTTGGTATAGCAACAAGCCGGAGAGCATCCAAGAATTCGGAACTGTTTTTCAGCGGTCGCTCATCGTCGGGCGCCCAACGCGCGTGCTCTATCACCACATGAACGCGACCAGCGAGCCGATGACGGTGCAGGTCGTTGCCTATAACCTGAGTGCGCTGCCGGGCAAAGTCTCGGTGGTGGTGGGAGATGGCGAGCCCGATGCAGACCCGGTCCGTGTGGGCCTGGATGCCGGTGAGCAGTTCTTGCGCGCCCTCACTCAGCGACGCCTGGAACTGGTGGATGCGCCCGCCCGAAGCATTCTCACTCTCGCGAGCCGCACCCTCCAGCCTGGCGAAACAATGAGCGGACTCGCCTATCTTTCGCTCCATGGTACGGGCGCGCAAAGGCTACTGCTGCGCACCGAAGCCAAGCGGACTGACCTCGTGAGCGGCCTCCTGGCCAGCACTAACTCGCCGGCAGGGCTACCTCCCCCTCGGCCCTTCACCATCAATCCGCCTTCGGTTCCGGACAGCCCGTTCGTCTTTGCCTCGCCCTATAAGCAAATCTCCGCGCAGTTTAGCGTCGGCGGCCGGTCGGCGTTTGTGCGGCTAGGTGAGCAGGCGATTTCCTCGACGGATTCCAGCCGGACCCTGCAGGGCAATTACGGTGTGACCTATTTGGTCGAAGCACGCATCGAAAATCCCACCAGCGAACCCGCCATGGTGGCCATCGATTTTGAAGCAAGCGCTGGCTACTCCGGCTTCATGGCCGCCGTCAATGGAGCGATCAAGGTCTTGCCCGTTGTGCAAACCAAAGAAGTTGCGCTCGTCGAGAGCATCCGGCTCGCACCCGGCGAGATCCGAAATATCCGCCTAGAGACCATTCCGCTCAGCGGCAGCAGCTATCCGGCCACCCTCACTTTTCGCGCAGTTCCACAGAACGGTCGCAAAACGTTAGATAATTTGATTGGCCAGTAGGCCCGCATCATGGAACCGAGTTACGAGATGATCGCCGAGCTTTTTGGGCTCGGAAACCAAGCCACAGCTCAGACCGACATCGATCTGGATGATCGTGATGACGACTCCACGACTCGGGGCATCAACCGCCTGCACGCGGGCCGGTTTGAGCAAGCAATTGAAGAATTCAAGAAAGCCGTCGAGGACACGGGCGGCTCGGTCGAGGCGATTTTGAACCTGGGCGACGCGTACGCGGTCACGGATGACCTGCCGCAGGCGGTCGCACAGTTCCGCAAAGCCCTCGCCACGCACCGACAGCACTCGGAGGCGCACCTGGGGCTCGGCGAGGCGTATCGGCGAGAGGGCATGGGCTCGCTAGCGCTGGAAGAGCTGAAGCTCGCAGTGACGGCGGACCCCACTAACGCCTACTTGCACTACCGTTTAGCCGAGGCTTACAGCTCTCTGCGACGACCGAAGGCGGCACTGGAGGTGATGCAGTCTGCCATCATGCTGCGGCCCGACGAGGCTTTCTACCACGCCTGGACGGCGGACATTCTGATCGAGTTAGGACGTTTCGAGGAGGCCGTGGAATCGCTTCGCGCTGCAGTCGAGCTGTCGCCGGGAGACGACCACCTCTACGTTCGCACCGCTATTGCCTTTTGGGGCGCTGGTCGGCCTCTGGACGCCGTGAAAGCGGCCCGATTGGCGAGCGACCTAGACCCAGATCGCGCGGTGCTCTTTGGTCTAACGAGCCGCCTTCTAAGCGCCCAAGGCGACACCGAAGGGGCCGACCTTTTGAAAGAGCAGATGGCACGAATGGACGCCTATGAGCTCGACCTTCTGAACCGGTGGCTTCGCGATGCGCGGATTAGCGATTAGTCTCGCGCTCGTCGGAGGGGCATGTGCTACGGCGGTGCCGCTGGAGCAGACCCTGTTCTCGATGGACCTGGAAGATGACTTCATCCCCGATCCGTTGGAGGAAAGCTCGCTTGAAATCCTGAAAAACGCGCGGGCCAATGAGCTGACAACCTACACGTTCAGCCAAGAATCAGGGCTTCTTGGGATGGTATGGGTGGAGGAGTTTTCAGGGCCGCAGCCGCTGCTAGAATGGGGCGTCGGCGCATGGATCCCAAAGCTCCATCGAGGGCTAGAGGACGTGCTCGGAGCGACCAAAATCACGCGGACCCAGCTCACTTTGGGCCGTATGGGCTCGCGACCCGCGTACCGCGAGCAGCTAACCATTGACGTGGATGACCTTACCTTGAGCGCGGAATGCCTCCTCATCGGTGGGCGCGGCGAGCGCATCGCCGTCTTCCTCATCGCTCAACCCGAGGACACCGTCCAGATGAGCGAAGTCGGCGCACTGTTTTCAACGAGCCGTTACGACGACGCGCCTTGGGCGGCGACCAAACCGCTTTAGCGCAAGCGGTTAAGCTCGAAGCACTCGTGCCACAGCGCCACCGCGCGCTCAGTCTCGTTTTCCGGGATCAGGCAGCTTAAACTGAACTCGCTATCGCTCGTTTGCAGCACCGGAATCTGGGCTTGTTCCAGGGCGTAGAGCGCTTCGAAGCAGGTGCCCGGCGCTTGCAGCAGATCATAGCCGACAAGCGAAACGATCGTGCAGTTTTCCGTCAGACCTAATGGAACCCGCGTGACCTCGCCCAGGCTCGCCAGGAGCTCCGCCTGAATCTCAGCTTCCCTGCTCGGCTTCTCGCCGATTTGTAGCATGTAGATGCGTGACGGGTCGCCGATCGGAGCAACGAGCCCGTCCAAAAGATCTTCGGCGGTGGCGTATTGCGAGCGTGGAACGGCAAAACCGATGCTGCTTGGGCTCAACGTGGTCATGAATAGATTGAGTCCGT
>JALHPH010000244.1 GCA_022842565.1 Fimbriimonadaceae bacterium | reverse complement strand
CGATCATCGTAGCGATGGTCGTGGACTTACCCGAACCGGTGGGTCCGGTCACCAGAATGAGACCGCTTGTTCGCTTGGCCATTTCCCGCACGATCGAGGGGAGACCCAAGCTGTCGAACTCGGGAATCTTGTTCGGAATCGTTCGCATGGCGGCGGCGACCGAACCGCGCTGCATATAGGCGTTCACACGGAAGCGACCGACGCCCGGCACGGTATGACCGAAGTCCAGTTCGTGCGTTCGCTCGTACTTTTCCAGCTGTTCGTTGGTCAAGATGTCGTAAATCAGTCGGCGGGTGTCTTCTTGCGTAATCGGCACCCACGGGAGCGGCACCACTTCGCCATCGATACGCGCCATGGGCGGCAGGCCGACTGTCAAGTGGATGTCGCTTGCCTTACGCTCAACGCCGATGCGGAGGATGTCGTCGATGTGGATATCTTCCACGTTCGGGAGTCCAGCTTCCTTAGCGGCTTGCTTGAACGAGGTGAGGTCGGAATCCGGAGTTGAAAGTCGAGTTTTGGGGTCATCCAGCACGGGCGGCGCCATCATCATAGGCGGCACCAGGCTCGGCGGCTCAACTGGGTCGAGGTTTTGCGGGACCGATCCCTTGATGATCTGGTTCTGGCTAGTCTTTTCGACTTCTTGCAGAATAGGATCGACGCGCTGCGCTTCCACCTCTTCGGGCAGCTTGCTAACATAGTTGGGCGAAACTTTCGGGGGCTCAGGGGCAGCGATGGGGGTGGACCAATTCAAGTCGTCCTCATCGACGCCGTCCTCAAACGCAGCCTCGGGCTCCACTCTTGGCGGAGCGGGCGGCGGCGGGTTCAGCTTCGCGGCCTCGCTGGTTTGTGCAAAAGGCGGCGCAGCGGGAGGCGGACCATCCAGAACCGGGGCCGCGGTTTGCGCGAACCTCGAATCGAACGGATCGCCAGCGTCTGCGACCGGAGGCGGGGCCAGTTGGGCGTCTCCCAGTCCGTCGTGAGTCACTTCGACTCGGCTGAACGCAGGGGGCGTCACGACAGGCTCATCGTCCCAATCCAGAGCAGGAGCAATGGGCGGGGGAAAATCGGCAATCTTCTCGCTCACGACGGGCGGAGCCGCAGGAACGGGCTCGTCATCCCAGTCAAGGGCGGGACGCATCGGGACCGGCTCGGGGGGCGCCTCAGCGACTGGGGGAGCAGGGACTTCTTGAGTCGGAACCACTCCATTGGCTTCGGCATCTTGGTTTCGAATGCGCGCAAGGATCTCGCGCAGCTCATCGTTTGCGCCTGGCACAACCGGGGTTGCACCCGATGCTTCCACACTAATTTCTTCTGGTGCAGGGGCGACCGGGGGTGCGGAAGCCACGGGAGGTACCGTTGGCTCAGCGGCTTGGAAACCCTCTTCTCCTACGCCGCGTCGATCGAAGCCACCAAACGGCAAATCGAGGTCAGCGTCGTCAGTAGGTGCGGAGACAGGCGCGGCGACAGGCGGTGCCACCGGTGGGGCGGCTACGTCGGCGACCTGCGATTCAGGCGCTTCTGCTACCTGACCGTTGGTCGGGGCGGCTTCATTTCCCCCCAAAATTTTGTTCCAGCTAAATCCGTTTGACATGTTTCCCTCGGTGTCTTTTTCTTGTTTTCACTCTATGCGGCCGTTCTAGACCCCAGTAATTCCGTCGCGCTTCCGATCCACGCGTCTATAGATTCTTGGCTAAGTTGCAGACTTTCAAAAGCCCATTCGCACGAACTGCGCTCTAAAGGTGTGCCGGCGCGCAGGCCGGTACTGTGCGTCACAATCGCGTGAGAGCCTGCAATCACCGCCCTCATCTGCTTCCACGGAGCATCTGGGTCGGGTGCATCCTCATAGTTGAGAGCTCCGACCAGGTCATCCGGAAATGCCCATTTCTTGGCCACTTGCTCGGCCACTTGAATGTGATCCACCGAAAATACGGTCGTCTCGGCGAGCCGCACGGGGGCTCCTCGATCGACCACATACAGTACTCGCTCGTAGGCTGCGGTGTTGGTTTGGTCCAGCAGAGTGCGACCAATCAAGTGGAGTAGACCTGCAGTATACGCCTCATCGGCGTTCAGGCCCTGATGCCGGGCGAGCGTCTTGCAAAGAATGGCCGTATCGACAGACATTCGCCACCATTCGCGACGGCGCATCGACTCGGAATCGGTCTTTCCGCTGAAGAAATCGAACACCGACGCCTTCATTCCGATTTCGCGAATCTCGTTAAAGCCGAGCAGCATGACCGCATCGCGGATGGAATTCACCCTTTTCGGCAATGAGTAGAACGCTGAGTTCGCAATGGTCAGTAGCTTAGCGGTGAAGCCAGGATCAATCGAAATTTGGCGCTCGATTTCCGCTGGCGACGAGTTTTCCTTGTCACAAACTTCCAGGACTTTGTAAACCACTTGCGGAAGGACCTTGATATCCTTCAAGCGGGTGAGGATCAGTCCCATGTTCCGCTCTGCTTGTGTCATTGATTCTTCATTGATTGCCATCGTTCCCCCTTCCCCAACCCGTTAGGCATACACCACACGGAGAACCTCGTCGACTGTCGTCACTCCTAGCAAAATCTTTGCGACTGCGTCCATTTGCAGCGTCGCCATGCCGTTTTGCATCGATAACCGACGCAGAATGTGGCTTGGCGATCGACGCAGAATCTCGTCACGAATATCATCGGTGATGGTCATCAGTTCATGGATGCCCGTTCGGCCCTTGTAGCCGGTGTTTTTGCATTTATCGCAGCCGGCACCCTTGAAAACTTCCACCTCCTCAGGGGCCCCTTCCGGAATCGGAAAACCGTAACGCATCAAATCCTCAATCGGAATCTTCTCTGGTGTCGAGCAGTGCGGGCAGATACGGCGCACGAGCCGCTGCGCCATTACGCCAATGATAGAGCTCGATATTAGGAATGGCTCTACGTCCATGTCGATCAGTCGCGTGGGAGCGCTTGGTGCGTCGTTGGTGTGCAGCGTGCTCAACACAAGGTGACCGGTTAACGCCGCTTCCATGGCGATGGTCGCA
>JALHPH010000243.1 GCA_022842565.1 Fimbriimonadaceae bacterium | reverse complement strand
CTCAAAGAGTCGTTTGATGAATTCGTACTTAAGACGATTCGATTTGCCGATAAGCCAGGCTCGCCGCCCGCCGCTGAACAAGCCAAGAAGGCGAAGGAAGAAATCACGAAGGGCAAAATGTTCGAGGACGCTATCGACCAGTATTCAGCTGACACCGCCCCGCCCGACAAGAAGCTACGCGACGTGACAATCAATATTCCTCGCCGTTCGCTCAATGCAAATCCGATGCTGAAGCCCGTCGCAGGTCTGAAGCCCGGAATGATCTCTGAAGTGCTGAGCACGCC
The DNA here is from genome assembly GCA_022842565.1 of Fimbriimonadaceae bacterium. GTDB lineage: Bacteria > Armatimonadota > Fimbriimonadia > Fimbriimonadales > Fimbriimonadaceae > JAFLBD01. The sequence goes on along the minus strand of JALHPH010000243.1, from coordinate 2,735 downwards.
GCAGGGCGTGTTGCTGGTGAAGGTGCAAGCCATCAACCGAAACATCCCCGCCGATTTCACGCAGCAGGAAGCTAAGTATCGACGGGAGTACATTGATCAGCTGGCCACCGGTCGATTGATTGAAGAACGCGAGAAGAAGCGCTCCGCGAACCTGATCACTTGGAATGACGCGGGGCTTAAGGCGCTCTTCGAAGCGCAGGTGCTTCTGACCGAGTCGACCGGCACGCCCGAGCAAATGCGCAAAGGTCTCGAGAACTTCTTGACCAACATGAAGGCACCGACTCTGAAGGACGGTGACATTTTCAGCCAGCCGGCGTTCAACATGGCGCGCTACATGGTGATCGAGCAGCTTTGGCGCTCGGCCAACAAGACCGAGAAAGAGGGCCTCCGTGAGAAGTTTGTGGAAGCGCTCGGTTTAGTCCTGGAGGAGTCTGACGACGCGGGCATGCGCATGATGCTGGTGGAGCAGCTCATCGAGATGAAGAGCGAGAAGGCTGGCGACGAGCTGCTGAAAGCCTCGGAAATCAACACCAGCTTTGGCAACATGGGCGAGAGCCTGCATAACCAGATCAACACGACTCTGGACATCCTGAAGCGGGACCAACTGATCTCGGCGGCCACGATCACCAAGATTGAGGAATCGCAGAAGCGATGGCAAACCGATCGCACCGAAATGCTGGCCGAGCTGGCCCAAGACAAGAAGGCTCGCGAAGAGGCCGAAAAGAAGATGGAAGCCGAGCGCAAGGCTGCGGAAGAGCAAGCCAAGAAGGACGCGGCCGCCAAGCCAGCCGATAAGCCTGCGCCCTCTTCAAGCGATTTGGTCGCACCCGGCGGCGCGACTCCGGCCCCGCTTCCCGGAACCGGTCGCTAAGCCATGAGTGCCCCAGGTTGCCTGACCGTCGTTGCGACGCCGATTGGGCACCTGGGGGACCTGACACACCGCGCAGAGGATGCTCTGCAACACACAGCCGTTTGGCTGGCGGAAGACACCAGGGTGAGCGCTAAGCTGGCCCGCGCGTTGGGCGTGCAGCCCTCCATCCGCCGTCTGGACGCGAACACCACCGACGCGCAACTGGCCCGGGTGGTGGACGACCTGCGGGCGGGCGAAGACCGGGTGCTCATCAGTGACGCCGGAACCCCTGCCATCAGCGATCCGGGCGCCAGGCTCGTCGATCTGTGCCGGTTGGCCGACGTGCCCGTGTTGGCGCTGCCGGGCGCCAGCGCCGTGACACTCGCCCTGAGCACCAGCGGCTTTTTTGCGCAGCGGTTTGCGTTTTTGGGTTATCTGGGGCGGAAACGCGGCGACATCATTAAAGAGCTGGCCCCCTTCGCCGAAAGCACCTACACACTGGTGATGTTCGAGAGCCCTTTTCGGGTGCTGGCGATGCTGGAGGCGGCGCACGACGCGCTAGGTCAGCGCCGCTATGCCCTCTGCCGAGAAATGACCAAGCTGCACGAGCAGGTTGTCCGCGGGACACTTCCCGACCTACCCACCGAAGCCGAAATGCCGCTGAAGGGCGAGTTTACGGTAGTTTTAGAGGGCCATCGCCGCGTTTAGGCCAGTCACCTTTTTTCGACAAAACCTTGGTGAGGGGTGTTTGGGTAACATGCATCCGCCAATCTTCTAGGATACGCACCATGAAAATTGCTTGGATATTCACGCTCTGGATGCTGCTTGTCAGTATGACTGTGGCGCAAACCGTACCCACCTATCGGCTGGGTCCCGATGATATCCTCCGGATTCAGGTTTACGATGAGAATCAGGTGGTCGCTGTGGTGCCGATCGGCTCCGACGGCAATCTCACTGCCCCCTTCGTCGGCACCGTCCGCGCAGAGGGCCTCACTGTCGCCGAACTGGAAGCCGAGCTTGCGAAGCGCTACGAGAAGGAGCTGCGCATCCGTAATCCGAAGGTCTCGGTCACTGTGGAGCGCTTCCGCGCCATCCGCGCGACCGTGGTGGGCTTGGTGAACCGCCCTGGCATCTTTGATGTCCGCCCGACCGACACCGTGGTGGACCTCTTGGGCTATGCCCAAGGAGCGATCTTCAATGGCGAGCGCGTGGGCGACACCAAGCGAGCCACCCTGCGCCGCAAGGGCAGCGAAGAAGTCATCCCGATTGACCTGGACGCCATGATCCGCTTCGGCGACATGAGCCAGGACTACAACCTGCAAGACGGCGACGTGCTGACCATTCCCGAGGACACCGCGCGCCGTGTGACGGTCTTCGGTTCGGTGAACCGTCTGGGTGCCTTCCCCTTTAGTGAGGGCATGACTCTGGCCGACGCGATCGCGCTGGCCTCTGGCGAAATCCAATATCGTGGCAACCTGAAGGGCATCGTCATTGCCCGAAAGAACCCGGCTCGACCCGGCGAGTTCACCCGAATCACCGTGAACTTCAACCGGTTCCTGCGCAACGCCGATTCAACCCAGAACCCGCGCCTCGTGCCCGGTGACATCATCTATGTCCCCGAGAGCGGCGAACTGGACCTGAACCGTTTGAACCAGATCATCAACTCGGTAGCCAACGGCCTGTTCATCCTGGACCGCTTCGGTCTGCGAATCTTCGGCTAAGGGCTGATTGAGCGGATAGAGTGCTAGGTGCCTGTGGTCTTCCGCAGGCACCTAGCTCTTTGTGGGTTACTGCTGCATCGACGGATCAATGCCGCTACCGGGAAGAAACGCAAAGTGGCACCCACCCAGCCTAATAAGGCGCTGGACATTTTTCTCCAGCACTG
>JALHPH010000242.1 GCA_022842565.1 Fimbriimonadaceae bacterium | reverse complement strand
CGTCAAGCTCGGCGCGCAGCGCCTCCGAAAATCCGATGTCACTCATTGCACTAAAGGTACCGGAGTTCGCGGAAACTTCGATAGGCATGATGACCGATGATGATGTGGTCCAACAGCGGAATGGCCAGCATTTCGCCGACTTGCGCCAGCTTCTCGGTCACCTCATAGTCGGCTTCGCTCGGGGTGGGGTCGCCGCTGGGGTGGTTGTGCACAACGATCAGCGATGCTGCGCCCTCCCGAATGGCTTCGCGGAAGACTTCGCGCGGGCCCACGACGGTTGAGTCGACGGTTCCAATGTGAATCGTCTTTTCGACCAGTACATGGCTTTTGGCGTCCAGCAAGATTACGCAAAAATGCTCGCGCTGCTCGTCCTGCAGCCATCGAAAACGTTGAAACACGTCCTTGGCGCCGCCGATGGTGGGCAGCACGCCCTTGGCGGTGTTTCCTAGCCGTCGGCCAAACTCGATCGCAGCGAGGATGCGGTTGACTTCGCGGGTCGGGAGTGGCGAGAGCTCGGCCAGATCGACCGGCCCCAACTGGCCGAGACGGTTGAGTCCGCCCTTTTTCAGGAGTTCTTGGGCTATCCGGTCGCAAATGCCCTGTTCGTCGCCGCCCTCGGGCGTCAGCGCGACCGAGAGCAGATCGGTCGCGTGGACCGATCTCAAGCCTAGCCGGACAATGCGGTCGCTCGGGGTTTCTTGGTTCTCATGCGGGTCCATGGGCGGCCTCCAGGGTGTCGTGAATCGAGATCTCTTCGGCGAGCAGAGCGCGGCCCACGATGACGCCATCGCATCCGGTCGCTTGCACATCGCGGATGTGTTGTAGGGTGCCCACTCCACCACTCGCGATGAGGAGACCCTTGACGGCGCTGCGCCAGTCAGTGAGCATCTCTAAGTTGGGTCCAGCGAGCGTGCCGTCAGTCGCGATGTCGGTGACCACGTAAGTCTCGCAACCGAGGGCTTCTAGTTCTTCTGCAAGGGCGAGCCCTGTTATGCCGCTTCCTTGCTCCCAACCGGCTATCCGAACCACGCCGTCGCTCATATCGATCCCGGCTACAGCTTGCGCGCCCAACTCCTGGAAGAAAGCGCGCCTGAATTCTTCAGAAGTCACCATCGCGCTTCCGGCGATCACCCGGTAAACCCCTAAATCCAAAAGCGTGCGAGCGGCTTCAAGGCTGCGCACACCGCCGCCGACATGCAGTTTTAACCCCGATTCCCGGGCCAGTTCAGCAATCACGTGATGCTGAGTCGGTTGACCAGTGCGAGCGGCATCCAAGTCCACCACGTGGAGCCATTCCGCGCCCGCGTCGGCGAACACCTTGGCCTGATCAAGCGGCGAACGCTCGAAAGTCGTCTGCTGAGCGAAGTCGCCCTGATGGAGCCGCACGACGCGGCCCTCGCGAAGATCGATGGCCGGATAGATCAGCATCGGACGAAGTTCTCCAGGATTTGCAGGCCGATGTCGCCACTCTTCTCGGGGTGAAACTGCACACCCCAGATGTTGCCGCGCTGCACTGCGGAGGGAAACGAGATGCCGTGCGTGGTCTCAGCGGCAATGTCTTCAGCGTCCGCGCAATCGGTGTAAAGGCTGTGCACGAAATAGACTTCGCTCTCTGAGGGGATGCCGTTCAGGAGCGCTATCGCGCGCGGAGATGTGAGTGCGTTCCAGCCAATATGCGGCACCTTCACCCCATCGGTGGGAAGGTAGCGCACGCGCCCGCGCAGAAGCCCAAGGCCCGGTGTGAGGCTTCCCTCTTCGCTTTCGTCGAACAGGAGTTGCTGCCCAAGGCATATTCCCAAGATCGGGACGCCATCCGAAGCGAGCGCCCGGATGGTTTCAGCTTGGCTGCGAATTGCCTCCATCGCGGCGGCAAAAGCGCCGACGCCGGGAATGATGAGCTTGGATGCGCCCGCCGCTGAATCCGATACCGTGAACACGGCGCCAAGGTGTTGGAGCGCGCGAGAGACCGATCCGAGGTTCCCCATTCCGTAATCGAGTACGGTCATCAGTCGAGCGAACCCTTGGTGCTGGGACCGCCTCTGCGCTCATTCCGAGTGACCGCGCGGCAAAGCGCCAGACCGAATCCCTTGAAAATCGCCTCACAGACATGGTGGTCGTTTTCGCCCGCCAACTTTTGGATATGTAGCGTGATTCCAGAATGCTGGGTAAAAGCCCGGAAGAATTCGCGCACATTTTCGGTGCTGAGCCCACCGATTTTTTCGCGCGTCCAGGGGCAGTCCCATGTCAGCATTCCCCGACCGCTGATATCCATGGCGACGAGCACCAGCGACTCGTCCATGACCCCATGGGCCGAACCGAAACGCTCGATGGACGGGCTGTTTTCCAGCGCGGAGCGGATGCCGCGACCCAGGCAGATGCCGACGTCTTCCACCGTGTGGTGATCATCGATGTGGAGATCGCCCTCGGCGGAAACGCCTAGGTCGATGCAACCATAGAAAGCGAGTTGGTGGAGCATGTGGTCGAAGAAGGGGACGCCCGTTTGCACATCCCTTCGCGTCCCGCCATCCAGGTCCACAACCACGTGAATGTTCGTTTCCCGGGTGACGCGATCGATCTCCGCGTACCGAACATTCGGGGCATCTTTGCTCATTCCAAGGTTATACCGACTCTTTTGCGATTCCCTCATTTGTGACGCGGTGAATCAGCTCGACAACTTCGGCCTCTCGCAGCCATTCGCCGCGCAGCCATTGCTGCTGGAAGAAGTCGTCGGAAGTCTCGCGTCGCAGCTGGTCAACGGTCTCGTAGTGAGCCTCAAATTCGGCGCCCTGCTCCCGGGTGATCAGCAGTACGTTTGCGCGTTCTGCAAACGCCAGAAGCTGAATCGCAACCGCGTTGTGGTTCATCGCCGCGGCAATTTTGGCGGCTTCGCTGATGAGACGCCAGCGGACCAGACCCTCGTATCGCGCCAATTAGATGGCTTGGGCGTTGTTGGGGTTGGCATCGGTGAACGGGGAACGACTCCGATACACCCTGGCCCGCGTGAGGAGCGCCATGCTGAGCACC
>JALHPH010000241.1:2451-3025 GCA_022842565.1 Fimbriimonadaceae bacterium | reverse complement strand
ATAATCATAGATGCGATTTTTTGGCGTATTCGGCTTGCTGCTGGCTGCTGGTGTCTCGATGGGCGGGGAGATCTACTACCGCGTGGCTGTGCAAGTGCCCGACAGCCGCACCGCCGACCGACTTTGCGAATCGGACTTTGAGCTCTTCGACTGCCAGCATTGTCTGGGCCGAACTGACCTCATTCTCACCTCAGGCGAATTCCCGAAGCTGATGGCCATGGGGCTGGAATACAAGGTCGTGGAAGCCCTTCCCGACCCCACCAACTGGTCCGCCCGAAACGGCACCCCCGAGGTGCTGGATTACAAAACTCAATACTTGCGATACGACGACATGATCTCGCTGTACGAGACCCTGCGCACCCAGAACCCGGGCCTGGTGAGCCGCGTTCAGGTAGGCACGAGCATCCAAGGCCGTTCCATCTGGGCTTACCGATTCGGCCAGCGACGCCCCGGCCAAACGAACAAACCCGCCGTGGTGGTCAGCGGCCTGACGCACGCCCGCGAATGGATCACAGGCAGCGCCATGCTATGGATCGCCCATGAACTCGTCGCTTTGTCCGAAGATCGGAAGAGC
>JALHPH010000241.1:0-2441 GCA_022842565.1 Fimbriimonadaceae bacterium | reverse complement strand
CGTCGCCGTCTCCGAACGCGACCGCTACTATCGCTGGGCGCTCAGCCGCGCCGATGTTTACGTGATCCCGGCGCTGAACCCAGATGGCTATGAGTTCACCCACACCTCGAACCGGCTCTGGCGAAAGAACCGCCGGACTTTCTCGGGGAGCTCCGCCATTGGTGTGGACCTCAACCGCAATTTCCCAACCGGATGGGGCGGAGCCGGCAGCAGCGGCACCCGTAGCTCAGACACCTATCGCGGGGCCAGTGCCGCAAGCGAGCCAGAGACATCGTCCTACATCTCCTTCATGAACTCTCTGAACCTGAAGGCGGTCATCGATTACCACAGCTATTCGCAGCTGATCCTGTATCCGTGGGCTTACACCACGTCGCCGATGAACGCCGCCGATGTGGCGCGGCACGATTCTGCCGGTCAGGCGATGCGATCCGGAATCCTAAGCGCGGGCCTATTGCCTTTCACCGTCGGTCAAACCTCCACCACGCTGTACCTGGCGTCGGGTTCAACCAAGGATCACTGGAAAGCGACCAAGGACGCCACCAGCTTCACCGTGGAACTGCGCGATACTGGCCAAACCGGCTTCTTGCTTCCCGAAGCGCAGATTCCGGACGGCTCACGCGAGGCTTGGATTTGCTTCGACCAGCTCATGCGCGGCACGATTCGGCGTTGAAGCCTGTATTGCGGTGCGGATGGCCTGATCGAGATCTTCAATCAGGTCGTCGGCATCCTCAATCCCGACGCTGAGCCGGATGAGATTTGGCGTGACGCCGCGCTCCAGTCGTTGCTCTTCGGTGAGGCACCCGTGCGACATGAGCTTTGGATAGCCAATCAGGCTCTCGACGCCGCCAAGCGACTCGGCAAGTAGGAAAATCTGTGTTGAGGTGGCGACCTTGCAGGCCACCGCCTCATTGCCGATCGTGAAGGAAATCATTCCACCGAAGCCGCTCATTTGGCTGGATGCCAGGGCATGGCCTGGATGATCTGCGAGTCCCGGGTAGAAAACCTGCGTCACAAGCGGGTGCTGAGACAACCATTGGGCGACGCGCTGGGCGTTTTCGGAGTGCCGCTCCATGCGCAACGCCAGGGTCTTGAGTCCGCGAAGTGCCAACCAGCAATCAAAGGGACTGGGGGACGCACCCGTGTTTTTGATCCACTCAGCCGCCGCTTCGCCGTAGACGGAGTTGTTCGTGATCAGCGCGCCACCGACCGTGTCGCTATGCCCAGAAATGTACTTGGTCGTGCTGTGGAGGACAATATCGACGCCCAAATCCAGTGGTCGCTGCAAGATCGGTGAGGCAAACGTATTGTCGAACAGCGTGATCAGATCGAGCTCTTTCGCGATGGCGCAGATCGATCGAATGTCGCAGACGCTCAGCAGCGGGTTCGAAGGGCTCTCGAAAACGACCATGCGGCTGGTCGGCTGCGCAAGCTCGCGGATTTCTTCGGGCTGCAAGGCGTCGAACACGGTACATGAAATCCCTTGCCGAGGGAGGATCGCTTCGATGTAGCGGTGAGTTCCGCCGTAGATATCGCTCGCGATGAGCACGTGATCGCCAGCCTGCAAGAGGCTGAGCGCTGCGACGACCGCAGCCATGCCGCTCGCGAACGCCGTACAGTGGCTGCCCCCTTCCAAGGCTGCGAGCACGCTTTCTAGGGCAGTGCGGTTGGGGTTGGCCACCCGCGTATAGGCGATCGCGGGCTCTGCTTCAATCTGGTCCCAAGCGAAGGTGCTGGTCTGATAGATGGGCAGGGTCACGGCGCGGTGGCCCGGCTCGGGGCTTTGTCCCACGCGAATGGCGGCGGTCGCTGGCTTCACAGTGACCCATTATACAAAGATTATTTACTCACTACCGCTGTCGACCGTCAAAATTACGCTGTAAATTTGGCGAAAAGAAACGCTAGCCAAATTTTCGCAGTCGCTGCACGCAGTCGTGCGAAACCTTACGCCATCGTCAGCGGCGTCAGAGTGCGCTTGGGCTTTAAGACTAACTCCTCTTCAGTTCGAACGATCTCGTTGTAAAGCGAATCACGCTCGACCGGGGTGCGGTGGACTTCTTCAATCATGCGGACCATGCTCTCATAGGTCAGTTGCTGCGATTTGTTGCCAAATTCGCCCTCTTTGTAGGTGATCTCGTACTCATGCACGAAGCCGTCCGCGTCGTCAGCGCCGTACCAAAGCGCCATCTGCGTCACCGGGACGGTGTTCATGATCCAGAAGCTCTTAATGTGCGGGATATTGTCGAGCAGGAGCCTGGAAACTGCGATATTGCGCAGATCCTCTTCTCCTGTCAGTGGCTTGATGTGCTCCAATTCGGTCGCCTCAGGGTGGAAGCTAAGCGGGGTCATGCACAGGAAGTTGTTCGTCTCGTCCTGGAGTTCGCGTACTTGCACAAGGTGGTCCACGCGCTCTTCAATGGTCTCGATGTGACCGTAGAGCATCG
>JALHPH010000240.1 GCA_022842565.1 Fimbriimonadaceae bacterium | reverse complement strand
CCCATGCAGTACGACAGCCAAGCCTCGCGACGGCATGCCCGGCTGGAGCCCGACCCGAGTGGTCTTCGCATCACCGATCTGGGCAGTACCAACGGCACGCTCGCCAATAACCAAAAGGTCACCACAACCGTCATTCGACTCAACGAAACGTTTCAGGTCGGCAACACCGTCTTTCGATTAGAACAAGCCTAGGCACCCATGAACCCCTCTTTTGATCCCAACAAAACGCAACTAGGCTCACCCAGCCAAGCGACCCAGGCCCTGAGCGCTGCCGATCTGCAACGGACGCAGGCCGTGACGGTCCAGCCGACCTCCAGCCCATTTGCGCCCATCGAAGTGCGACTGCTTCCGGGTCGAACCGCGACAATGGCCAATGGCCCCGCCCGCGAGCGGTTCCTGATTGAAGTTGAAGCACGCTCGGGCCTGGCGGGAATGATGGGATCGGTGCGGGCTCCGCTGAACCTTTGCTTGGTGCTGGATCGAAGCGGTTCCATGGAGGGCGCCCCGCTCTCCTATGCCAAAGAGGCGGCTCGGTACGTGGTTGACCTGCTCGGCCCCAACGACGTGCTCAGCATCGTGACTTTTGAAGAAACGGTCGAGGTCCTGATGCCGCCCCAACGGGTGGTGAGCAAGGAGCCGATCAAAGCGGGAATCGACCAGATCCAGGCGGGCAATACGACCAACCTCTACGACGGCATTTCGGTCGGTCTGAACCAGATCATGTCGCATTCCGAATCGGCACGAGTCACCCGCATGATCGTGCTCTCGGATGGAGACCCGACGACCGGAATCAAGGATTTTCCCTCGCTCACCCAACACGCCGCCAACATCAAAGCACAGGGTGTGAGCATCACGTTCTTGGGGTTTGGACCGGACTACAACGAAGAGCTTCTGGCTGCTATGGCCAAGCGCGCGGGCGGCAACTACGCCTACATTCCGCGCCCGGAAATGATCCCGGAGGTTTTCCGGCTGGAAGTGGACAAGCTGCTTTCGACCGCCGCCACCAACCTGCAACTGGAGCTGAAGACCGCACGCTGGGTCGAACTGATCTCGGCCACCGGCCTTTCTGCACCTCCCACCGGCAGCGAGCACCGGATCCCGCTGACCGAATTGGAGCGCGGAAGCGTTATGCAGATCGTAACCGAGTTTGACTTCCCGAACCATCCGCTGGGCTGGTATCGCATCGCCCAAGGCACCCTGCAATATGACGATGCGCAAACCGGCGCAACGCAAAGAGTCGATCTTGATTTCACCATTGAGTTCACAGCGGAGGCGGCGCGATATTCTGCACCGGTAGATCCACGCGTCGGTCAGGCTGCCGAGATCAGCGCAGCGAGTCGCGCGGTCGAGAAGACCATGATGGGCCTGCGCACCGGCCAGTTTTCGGCGGCCCAAGCGACCCAAGAGCTCCAACGCACCCAAGCAATGCTGGTTTCGCAGGGGAGGATTGTGGAGGCGCAAGAAGTGACCACCGCGATGCGCGCGCTGCAGACGGGCGACCTGAGCGGCGCGCAAAAAACCCTGATGGGAACGATGGTGAACCTCGACCAAGGGAAATCGAGTACGTCGGGGCCGTAATCCTGGCCCGGGACGGTATCCTCACCGCATGGTTCAGATTGAAGAAACTGAAATTGGCACGGGCGACGAGGCGCGAGACGGGCAGACCGTTGACGTTCACTACACCGGCATGTTTACGGATGGAATGCCGTTCGATTCGTCGGTCGATCGGGGCGATCCGCTTTCGTTCCGGCTTGGGGCTGGGCAAGTGATCCAGGGGTTCGACATGGGCGTTTTGGGAATGCGCGTGGGTGGCAAGCGACGCGTGACCATTCCGCCAGAATTTGGATATGGCAGCCGCCAAACTGGCCCGATCCCGCCGAACAGCACGCTGATCTTTGAGCTTGAGTTAGTCAGCGTGCGTTAAGTCGTTCGATAATCAAGTCGACAGTTTAGAGGTCATAAAAGCTGTCCCAAACTGTAACTACTTTTCGGCTCTTGTTGTCCGCTAGTTGGTGAATACGATGTTGAGGGGTCTGTCTCCCATCTGGGCGGGCAGACCCCAAAAAATGATCAAGCTCAAGACCAGCAGCACCCAGCCCGCTACCCGCCACGCCACGGCGCGGTCAAAAGTCGGCTTCTTAACACCAGGCTCATTCACCACAGCCAGATTACCAGGACACCCTCGCACGATGAAACCAAAACACGTATTATTGCGTGGTATCTGCGTGCCGATTCAAACCGGTCATCCACTAAACTAGGGGGGAGGACTACTCTTCCTATGAACCGCGTACTTATTTCTTCGCTCGTTGCGTCGCTGGGGGCTTTTGCCATGGCTGCCCCTCCCGTCGCCATCCTTTCTTCGGTGCCTGCCGCCGCCAATAACGTGGTGCCAGGACAGAGCGGTGCCACCTGGACGACGTCCGCTGCGACGCGCGCCTTCGACTCGTTCCGAATCAGCCCGAATGGACAGAACTGGGTCGCTGTTGGCCGCGTAGAAGCTGGCACAACTGATGAGGATATTCTTGTCATCGGCACAGGCTGGGACATTGCCTCGATCACCACTGTCGCTCGCGAGAACACCGCGACGCCCTGGGGGTTCAATTTTGACGACATTCAAAACACGGGCGGGGTGGCAATCAACGACGCGGGCCTGGTTGTTCTCGGTGGCGACGACACTAACGCGACGACCACGCTCGATGGATTCCTCGCCACGGTGACCGGCGGTGTTGTAAGCCGCGTGAAAGCCGAGGGCGACGTGGCCGTTGGCGATGTCCCGGCCGGTAGCTTCTACTTTGGGTCGTTTAACTCGGTCAACGTGGACGCCTCGGGCAAGCTGTACTACCACACGACGACCGGCACCACTTCGGGTGCAGGGCGTCGCACGCAATATGTGGATAACACGGTGCTATTTCGAGCACAGCAAACTCCAATCACCGATCTTGGTGGCAACGTGACGACTTTTTCGACGTTGACCGATGGTTCGTTTGGTGTGAGCGACAATGGTGCGAGTTCAGTATTCGCAGCAA
>JALHPH010000239.1:1969-3030 GCA_022842565.1 Fimbriimonadaceae bacterium | reverse complement strand
CATGAAGAAGATCGTCTCTTCCGGTAGGTTGGCGTACCAGATTAACATGTATTGAGAAAAGGCGACGTAAGCCCAGAAAACCGTCAAGGCGAACATCCACTTGCCCATGTCGTGATAGTGCTCAATAGTCACTGAGTTGGCGAGGATGCCATGAGCCCGGAAACGAAGAAGGGTAAAGGTGAGGATGGCGAAGAACGCCCACATGCCGCCAGCGAGGCAATAGACGCCGAAAATGGTTGAATACCAGTGGGGTTGCAGCGACATAACCCAGTCAACGCTCGCAAGGGAAGCGGAGAGGAAGAACAAGAGCATGCCAGGCGCCGAGATACGCTCGCTCTTGAATGTCAGGTTTAAATCCTTCGATTTATCCTGAGCGCGCGACCAGCTGGAAAGCCGCCAAGCCCAGAAGGACCAGATGGCAAAATAGATCACCGCGCGGATATAGAAAGCAGTGGGATTCAGGTACGCTTCTTTCTTTTTAAGAAGCGCATCGGTCTCCATGATTCCGGGGTGAGACCACTCATATAGTTCGTGCAACCCGAAAGCGACCGGCAGGAAGAGCAAGGCCAGAATCGGCATGGACATCATGACGTTTTCCATGAGCCGACGCAGCGGAACACTCCAAGCCGAACCAGTCAAATGCTGGATCATCGTGAACAGGGCGGCGCCGATAGCAATGCCGGTGCCAAAAAAGAACGCGACCAAATAAGACGGAAAGAATTGCTTGTGGTCGATGCTGTAGCCCGCCAGAGCGGCGACCCAACCGAGGATAAAAACGCCAAGAATAACGTTGCGACCCTTTTCCCACGTTGCGGTGGGAATTTCGTAGCTATCCTTGGGGACGTCGTGATGGTGATGTTTACTCATGTTGCGACTCGTAGTCCTCGTTTAGTTCAGCTGCGCGCGCAGGTTTTCCGGCACGTCATCTTTCGTTCCGCTGTTGGCTCGATGCAATGCCCGCAGGTAGGCAACTATCGCCCATCGGTCATGGTCGGTCGATTGGGTCCGGTAGCCCATCATCGTCCGCCGGCCTTCGCTTGCCACCGAATAGAGTTCGCCAT
>JALHPH010000239.1:0-1959 GCA_022842565.1 Fimbriimonadaceae bacterium | reverse complement strand
TGCTGAACGCGTGGCTCCAAAAGGTTTGCCGGCTGAAACGCAGCGCCCGCCCGAATGCCCACAATTCCTTTTCCGTCCCCTACCCGCGAATGGCACGGAGCGCAGTACGTGTTGTACTTCAGTTGGCCATGAGCGAGAAGCTCGGGGGTTATGGGTTCTTGGAGCTTGCCGACGTACTGAGAATTAACCACGCCCCAGCGGTACGCGTCGTCGCCGGCCAATTGGCCAATCGCCAGGGTTCCCTCCGGTGGGCGCCGGCTGGAGCGCTTATCGCCAAAGAGGGGACTCTGCTGTTGGGACTTGTACTTTGGCTGCGCCTTCATGTCGTCCCAGATCTGGAGCGGCGGCGTATCCCGACTCGGGCTCAAGCAACCACTGAGAACAAGGAGTGCGCTAAAGGGAAGAATGGACTTCAGATTAAGGAACTTCATGCTTCGACGACCTCCAACTTCTCGGCTCCGAGAGAGGCAAGAAAATCCTTCGTTTCGTTGGCATCAAATTTCTTGTCAGAGGCCTCGATCACGAGGAGAAAACGGTCATCGGACGATCCCGCCACACCAGAGTAGTTAAAGATCGGGTGGCTCAGCCGCGGTAGGCCATTCAGGCCAAGCATTCCGAAGACAGCGGCGAAGGCCGAGAGTAATACGGTCAGCTCGAACATGACCGGGAAGCCGAACTCGAATGCGAACAACGGCTTACCGCTGATGACCAAAGGATAGGAGATCGTACCGGTCCACCACTGCAGTAGAACTGCGGTCGTGAAGCCGGTCGCGCTGCCGCAGAGCACAATGTAACCAAGAATCGAAGGCTTCGCGCCCATCGCTTCGTCGATCCCATGGATGGGGAACGGGGTGTAAGCTTCCATCTTGGTGTAACCCTTGGCCCGTGCTGCCTTGACGGCATCAAGCAGGGTATCCGGAGAGTCGAAGTCGGCAACGACGCCGTGTATGGAGGAGGTGTCAGCCATGGCGTTCCTTAATGAGCTTTGACGGTGTCCGAAGGATTAGCCGTCGTAGCAGGGAGATAATGCTTCTCGTGCTCGGTCTGGATCATCATGCCCTTCACTTCGCTCACGGCGATAATCGGCAGGAAGCGGGTAAAGAAGACGAACAGGGTGATGAAGAGGCCAAACGTCCCGAAGAAAGTTAAGATATCGACGATGGTCGGCCGGAAGTAACCCCAGGAGGATGGCAAGAAGTCGCGGTGCAAACTGGTGGCGATAATCACGAACCGCTCAAACCACATGCCGATGTTCACGAAGATCGAAAGTACGAACATGAAAGGAATGTTCGTCCGTAGTTTCTTGAACCAGAAGAACTGGGGCGAGATCACGTTACAGGAGACCATCGACCAGTAGGCCCAAGCATACGGGCCCATCGCACGGTTGATAAACGTAAAGCGCTCGTATTCATTCCCGGAGTACCAGGCGATGAAGAATTCCGTCGCGTAAGCGTATCCAACGATTGTGCCGGTGGCCAGGATCACCTTGTTCATGTTTTCAAGGTGCGTCATCGTCACAAGGTGCTCCACCTTGAACACCCATCGGGCGATGACCATGAGCGTGATGACCATGGCGAAGCCTGAAAAAATCGCTCCCGCGACGAAGTAAGGCGGGAAGATCGTGGTGTGCCAACCAGGAATGATGGACACCGCAAAGTCAAAGGAAACGATGGTGTGTACGGAAAGCACGAGCGGCGTCGAAAGACCTGCAAGGATCATGTAGGCCTTTTCGTAGTTTTTCCAGTGTGTAGCCGATCCCCGCCAACCGAGCGAAGCGATCCCGTAGATGGTGTGCCGCAATTGCGTCTTCGCCCGATCGCGGATGATCGCCAAGTCAGGAATGAGACCTACATACCAAAACAAGGCCGAGACGGTAGCGTAGGTCGAGACGGCGAAGACGTCCCAGAGCAGCGGGCTGCGGAAGTTCTGCCACATCGCTAAGTCCGCGTTCGGTATAGG
>JALHPH010000238.1 GCA_022842565.1 Fimbriimonadaceae bacterium | reverse complement strand
GCTTGCCCTTGACGCCCCGACCAATGCGGCAAACGCAGTAGACCGCAAAGCTGACGATGTCGCGGCTGAGGAGGTTGCCGTAGACCGGGTCCAACTCCTCGCAGAAATACCAGCGGTCCGCTTCCGGAATGTCCACGGGTTTGCGGCTATCCATCGGGTCGCGCGGAGTCCAAATGCGGCCACCCTCGCCCCGGACCGATTCGCTCATCAGTCGGCACTTGTCTTCACCGGGAATGGCGGTCGGGTGAATTTGGACCATCTCGGGGTTGCCATAGGTTGCCCCGGCTTGGTAGCAGATGCTGACGGCGCTGCCGGTATTAATGATGGAATTGGTGCTGCGGCCAAAGATGACGCCGTTGCCGCCGGTGGCAATAACCACAGAATCCGCCGGGAACGCCTCGACGGTCATGGTCTTCAGGTTCTGGGCGATCGCGCCGCGGCATCGGCCCTCGCTGTCCTTAATGATGTCGAGGAATTCGTAACCCTCGTACTTTTCCACCATGCCGCTGGTCTCGAATCGGCGGACTTGCTCGTCCAGCGCGTAGAGCAGCTGTTGACCGGTGGTGGCTCCGGCGTGCGCCGTTCGGTGCTTGAGTGTGCCGCCGAATCGACGGAAGGAAAGCAGGCCCTCGCTAGTGCGGTTGAACGGCACCCCCATGCGGTCCATCAAGTAGATCATCGCCGGCGCCCGCTCGGCCATCCGCATGACCGGCGGCTGGTGGTTCAGAAAGTCGCCACCCGTGATAGTGTCTTCAAAGTGCAGGTAGGGCGAGTCGCCCTCGCCGCGAAGATTCACGGCCCCATTGATGCCGCCCTGGGCGCACACGCTGTGCGAACGCTTCACGGGAACAATGCTGAAAAGCTGGACCTTGACGCCGGCCTCCGCGAGTTTCAGCGTGGTCATGAGGCCCGCCAAGCCTCCACCAACCACAACGACGTTTCTGGGTGCAGCAGCCATACGAATGACTCTATTCTACGTTATCTGACACCTTTTGAACTTAACACCTTGCCCTGAATGCAGAAAAGTGGGCGGCGTCCGGTTGGTCTCCGGCCCCGTCCGCCCCCGGGGGGGGGTACGTGTCTTCTTTCTTTGCGCCCGGGACGCCCTCAAAGTCGCCCACTTTCACGGCTTGCCCTTTTTCGGCATCGCCGCCGCCACCACTGCAACCCGCTACCGAGAGGCACATCGCGCAGAGTGCTGCCAACAAAATCCAGCTCATGATTCGATTCATCATTCGATTAGTACCCGATTGTTCCGCTGTTGTAGTCGGTGGGGCATTGCCCTGAGGTGGAAACTTGAGGACGCGTTTTCGCCTTCAGGAACGCACCAACATAAAGGTTATTGGGACCGACGCCGCTACGGGCATCATTGCCCAGAGTGAGCGGCGAAAAGGCCGCTCGGCCATCGGAGAACGAAAAGTTCGCGCCGCCGGCATAGCCCGCGCCCGGCTTGATGCCGCCCCAGAACTCATAGCCCCAGTCAAAGGACGTTCCGTTCGAAACGTTCCAGTACATATCCACTTGGCCGTTGGCAATGCGGCATGTGCTCCACGAGAACCAGTTCTGCGAAGGACCCATCAGCACGGTATCCGAGACCTGCTCAATGCTCGATTGAGTGGCGGGAGCGGTGTTCACTGGATTCTCGTCGGACTGTGCGATCAGGTGGTTATAGGCGTAGGTGACGCGGTAGAAGCGCGACGTTACGGTGTCGTTCCTGCTTTGGGCACCTGGCTTCCAATATCCCGGAGGATTGAAAAGAGTTTTGGAGTTCGATCCATCCGCAAAGATCGCTCGGTTCTTCACATAGGGCTGCAGCTTGTCGGCCCAGTGGATTCCGAGGTCTGGCGTCGTATCGTTATAGCCAAACACGAGGAACGCATCATCGGTATCGCCGATGTACATGATCGTTGCCAGACCCAGTTGCTTAAGCTGGTTCAGGTCCGCCGTCTTCTTGGCAGCCAGTCTGGCTTGGGAAAGGACCGGGAACAGAATCGCGGCCAGAATGGCGATGATTGCGATCACCACCAGGAGTTCGATGAGCGTGAATGCTCGCTTAGAATATCTCATAGAAGTAAAGCGCGAACGGTGCGCGGAGGGACCCCGATTCACCATTGAATCACCTTCATCTTACGCTATCTTTTCGGCTGGAACAAGGCCGCTCAGTTACTTTCGGAACTGAAATGTTGCCACAATGGCGTGGTGGTCGGAATCTGGGCGGCGGAAGCTCTCTCGGGACGTGACCACCAGTTCGCGCGATGCCCAAATCCGGTCGATCCGAAAGAGACTGACCGCGTCTTTCCATGTGCCGCGTAGTTCATTGATCCGCCCTGCATCTTGGAACCGCGCGGCCAACTTTCGGTTCTGCGCTCCGAAGGGCTGCAGATTAAAATCGCCAGCAAGGATGATCGGCGCGGTCTCAGGTTCTAGCTGCTCAAGTGCGGTGTCCAACTGCTTCTCGCGCCAGTCCTGCCCGACGGTCAGCCGTTCCCACACATTTAGCCGGCGAAGGATCCACCGTGGGTCCATGCCGTGGACCAAGTGGAGCGTCCCCACCTGCATGCGGCCAAGGCGGGTTTCCACCAATGCCATCGGCACGTCTCGGCGGTGGTGCGGGATCGCCGTCTGCTTGGACTTATCTTCGATGACGCGGCCGCGCACATACACCCCGCGATCATAGCTCCCGAAGAAGCAGTGCATTGGAAGGGCCGCCCCGATGCGTGGGTGCAAGCTCTCGCCCGAGTCGGAGGCGGTCTCTTGCAGAAAAATCAGATCGGCATCAAGGCTTGCCAGCCACCTCAGCTTTGCTTCCTCATCCCCCCGGACGTCCTCCATGTTCCAAGTGACCACGTTCAGGCTCGGTTGATTGGGGTCTGGGGTGGCCATAGGGGAGGGCCAAAGCGCCCAACTTGTCAGCGCCAGCGGCAACACCATGCCAAAGACCGAACGGCGAATTCGGGCGACTATCATGGCGACCGCGCATCCCCATGTGGCGAGCAGCACAAGAAGAATTGGAGTGCCGCCCAAAAATGTTGCGACCGGCCATTGGTCGTTCCCCCAGATTACGAAACTGAC
>JALHPH010000237.1 GCA_022842565.1 Fimbriimonadaceae bacterium | reverse complement strand
CGAAAAGGATTTGGGTGACGTTCACGTCGTCTGGGAATGAGTAGTTGATTCCGCGAAGTCGCTCATTCTCGGCGTAAGCGCCTTCCACCACGCTGTTGATGGGGTCGCCTAGCCACTTGCGGTCCAAGCCGTGGCTGACGTGATCTGCTCGGTAAAGAGCGTCGGTCAGGTTCACCATAAGCGGCTTGTCGAGATTGGTTTTGCCTGCGGCTGCGCGCAGGTCGCCAGTTTCCAGGATGTTCGCGCTGCGATCGTCGGGCGCGTCGTTCATGTCGCCCAGCACGATTGCTTTCTCGTCCTTTTGGGCCATCAGATAGGCCGCCAGCAGGCCCGTGCCCATTTCGCGCTGGGCATCAGTTTCGATCCGACCGCCGCGGCGGCTCTTCATGTGAAGCGAGTAAACGGCGAAGGTTTGTCCGGTTGGGCTTTCAACCACGGCCCGCATCACATCGCGGCGACCCGGGAAAGCAAAGTCCAGCGCTTGAGTCTCGAAGACCATTCCGCTCGAAACAATCTTGAACGGCTTGCGCACAGCGATGCCCACTTCTTGGTGCTCTTTTCGGTCGTCGATGACCGCGATTTCCCACTGGTCGTCAAAAACCTGGCGCAAAGCAGCGCGGCTTTGGATCTCTTGAACAGCAACCACGTCAGGCTTTGTTTGATTGAGAATTGACTTGATATTGGCGATGCGGCCAGGGTCGGCATCTTCGCTGAACCACTGGATGTTGTATGTCATCACCCGCACGGTCCCCTCTTGGCCCTGCGCCTGCCCTGCTCCACACGCCATACAAAGGCCCAGAACGCACAGCGGCATCACGAACAAAGGGGTTGACCGAATCATGCCGCAAAGGATACCCGTGGGGTACACCAGCACCGATGCTCTTCGACCCAAATCTCCGCGCAATTGCCTTCGACTTGGATGACACCCTGTGCGGATATTGGGAAGCCGCCCGAATCGGGCTCGCCACCGTATTTGATGGCCTGGATGGAGGCACCGAGCGCTGGCTGCCGCATTGGGCAGGCTGTTTTCGCACCTTCTGCTCCGGCATCAAAGCAACTGCTTGGTACGCCGGTTACTTGAAAGAAGGCGAACCTAGCCGGACCGAGTTGATGCGCTTGACTCTGCTTGCCGGTGGAATCGATGATGCGGGGCTGGCACGGCGGCTGGGGGACGAGTACGCCTCCGCTCGCGACGGCGCGC
The DNA here is from genome assembly GCA_022842565.1 of Fimbriimonadaceae bacterium. Lineage (GTDB taxonomy): Bacteria > Armatimonadota > Fimbriimonadia > Fimbriimonadales > Fimbriimonadaceae > JAFLBD01. Next base: position 1,889 of record JALHPH010000237.1, on the reverse strand, counting down.
TCACGCTCTTTCCGGAAGCATTGGAGACTCTGGACCGCGTCGCGGCGCTGAGCATGCCACTACTTGTCATCACGAACGGTCCGGCCGACATTCAACGCCAAGAGCTACGGACCCTTGGAATTGAGCAGCGTTTTGATCACGTTTTTATTGAGGGAGAAATGGGGTTCGGTAAGCCCGATCCGCGCGTTTTTGAGATTGCGGCCAGTGCCGTTGGTCGTGCGGCCGAAGCGCTCCTGATGGTCGGTAACAGCTACTCGGCAGACATTGCTCCGGCCGCGCGAGCGGGATGGTCAACGGCGTGGATTCGGCGAGCGAGCGACGTGGCTCCCAGCGCAACGGCCCCGGAACAGAAGCCCAACGACGGTCTGACGCCGACCCTGGTGCTGGACGACTTGCGCGGAATCTTTGCCTAACGGGCGGCTTCGCGCAGCAGGCCAAGGATTTGCTCGTTGGTCGTTGGGACATCCCACTCGGCCAGAGCAGCTTGCGCCCGTGTGACGGCCTCGGGGTCCTCGATCCAGGCCATGATTCGAGCCGCCAGCGTCCCTGCGGCGAGCTCCGATTGAGGCAATAGCGACGCCGCCCCCATCTCGACAAACTCCTCCGCGTTGTGGTGCTGATGGTTCCCCATGGCGTGAGGGTACGGGATCAAGACGCTCGGCTTTCGGAAGACGGCGAGCTCGGCCAGCGAACCGCCAGATCGGCACACGACGACGTCGGACTCGAACAGGGCATGCGCCATCTCGTCGGCGCTCAGGTAAGCGCGAAAGTCAATTTCAGCCTCCAGGCTCATCCGGCTCATCGTCTCGCGAATGGCCTCGTAGTTCTTGACTCCGGCAACGATGGTCCAATGTAGGTTCGCGGTGTTCAGGCGCATGGCGGCTGCCAATGCAATCTCGTTCAGGATTTGAGCCCCCTGTGAGCCGCCCATGACCAGGATGCGGCGCTTCGGGCCGGCCGGGCTAGGCGAAAAGTTGAGTTTGCCCTGCATGCCCTCGCGCAGCTCTTTGCGGATAGGGAGTCCCGTGCGCTGGGTGCGCGTGCGTCCGAAATGCTCGGCTCCGGTTCGAAACGTGGTGGCCACCGCAAATGCATGCGCGCTAAGGATGCGGTTGGTGCGGCCTGGGACGGTGTTTTGTTCGTGGATGACGTACGGAATGCCCAGGTTCTTGGCCGCGCTGACGACCGGAGCTGAACTATAACCGCCCGTGCTGAAAACCACATCGGGCGCAAGCTCTTTCAGAGCCTCCTTGGCCATCCCGGTAGCGCGCCAGATGTTCCAGGCTGCTTTCCAGCCCTTCGGCTTCTTCAGCGAATAGAGTGGCTGACTCGGGAAGGCTTGGAACGGGAGTTCGCGCTCGCGGCACAGCTTGCCCTCTTGGCCCATTTGCGAGCCGAAATAGTGAACGACAAACCCCTCGGCCAGGGCCGCCCGCGCGACTTCAAGCGCGGGATAGACGTGGCCGCCGGTTCCGCCACCCGTGACGACGAGTTTCACGCGACATTTCCTCCTGTTCTTGCGTTTCAAAGAGTGCGGATTGGACTAGCCCCAGCGCTAACCAAAGCGCGAAAAGACTCGATCCACCAGAGCTAATGAACGGATAGGGGATGCCGATGGGGGGCAAAAATCCGTTGGCCATCATGAGGTTGACACAGGCTTGCACGGCGATCCAGGTCGCCACGCTGAGGCATAGGTAGCGCCCGAACTTGGTTTGGCTCGCAAGGCCCTGCATGGCGAGCCGGAAAACAAGGAAACCGGTGAGCGCGAGCACCGCGAACACGCCCAAGAAACCTGACTCTTCGGCAACGGTGGCCATGGCGAAGTCGGTGGTGGCCGCTGGCATCATGTGTTTCGCCCGACCCGCGCCGGGACCAACCCCTGCCAGTCC
>JALHPH010000236.1:2729-3094 GCA_022842565.1 Fimbriimonadaceae bacterium | reverse complement strand
GAGATCGCCGGGAGTCAGGGCGTGGTCGTGGTGAACATCCCCGAGGAGCTCCACCTGAACTCGAATCAGCCGCCCGCTCGCTGGCTGATCCCGACCGAGCTCCGCGCCGAGGGCATCAGAATTCGGCCGCATTACCCTGCCGCAGCGGGGGATCGTTACGAGGGTCAGCTGGAGATTCCGTTTGAGATCGAAGCCGACCGCCGCCCAGCCGAGTTCGAAATCAGGCTGATTTTCCAGGCGTGCACTGAGACCGAGTGCCTCGCCGCTAGCGAGATTGTGCTGGACGGCGTGGCATTGTAAAAAGACCGTGAGACTCGATCACCGGGTCTCACGGACTTAGTGGCCTGGCTTACCAGCCGCGGACT
>JALHPH010000236.1:0-2719 GCA_022842565.1 Fimbriimonadaceae bacterium | reverse complement strand
AATCGCTCGCTATCGGCGAGGGTGTCGCAGTTGATACCCACCATCGGGGCACCGAGGCCCTCACTGATTTCGGCCAGTTTCTTCGGCTCGCGGAAGTAGAGGACCGATTCGACGATGGCGCGGGCGCGGCGGGCTTGCGACTTCAATCGCTCAGAATCCGTGAGGTCGTGTGCGCTCTTGAAAATGCCGCTGCCCACAAACACTGTCTCCGCGCCGAGTTGCATCATGAGGGCTGCATCGGCTGGAGTGGCGATTCCGCCGGCTGAGAAGTTCGGCACGGGGAGCTTGCCCAGGCGTTGAACCTCGCGAATAAGTTCCAGCGGCGCTTGGTGCTCCTTGGCCATCACAAAAAGTTCGTCCTCGCGCGCGCTTTGCACGGTCCGGATCTCGCTCATGATGGTGCGCATGTGACGGACGGCTTCCACCACGTCGCCCGTACCCGCCTCGCCCTTGGTGCGGATCATGGCCGCGCCCTCCGCGCAGCGTCGAAGCGCCTCGCCCAGGTTCCGCGCACCGCAGACAAACGGAACACGGAATGCGTGCTTGTCAACGTGGTTGGCATGATCGGCGGGGGTCAACACCTCGCTTTCATCGACAAAGTCAACTTCCAGGGCTTCCAAAATCTGCGCTTCCACAAAGTGACCAATGCGGCACTTCGCCATCACCGGGATGTCCACCACAGCCTGAATCCCCTTGATCATTTCGGGGTCGCTCATGCGGGCCACGCCGCCATCTCGCCGGATATCGGCCGGCACGCGCTCCAAGGCCATCACGGCCACCGCGCCCGCATCTTCCGCGATCTTGGCTTGCTCGGCGTTGACAACGTCCATAATGACGCCGCCCTTCAGCATTTCGGCCAGACCGACTTTCTCGCGCCAGGTACTCAGACCCGGGGCACCATTCTTGCTTGCAGTGCTCATACAGATGGAAAGAGGGCGCAGCCGCCCTCACCCTTCAGTATACCGGCGGGGGGTCCCAATCGTTCGCGTTCGAACCTAGCGCAGCGTCGCCTTGCCGCCCTTCTGGTGCTTCGGATGCTCAGGAATCTCGTCCTCGAGCCCGCTGCCTAGGGTGGCGACCCGGATGCCCCTTTGCGGGTCGATCAGGGTTTGGTCGTCTTCATAAATCCATGGCGTGTTCCAAAGCATCTTGAGCGCGGTGAAAAGCGGCATCGAGTGGTAGCGATCCGGGAACAGCTCGGCGGCCTTTGCCTCGATGGCCCGCGAATGCATTGCGGAGGATTGGGGGAAGAGATGGTGCGCCACGTGCGCGCCAAAATGGGCGTGCCATGGATCAAGCCACTGCAGCCATTTGGGCAGCGTGACGGTGAGCGAGGTCGCGAGGACGTCGCGCTCATCGCCCAGGGGGTTCAGGAAGTGGTTCGTTGCGATGTAGCTGATGACCATGGCGTTGGCGACCAGCATCGGCAGGCCATAGCCCCAAAGGACCAGACTCCAGCCGCCGATCGCGTAGGTCAGCCCGACCCAGAAACCTACCTGCGCCAAAAGCTGCGACCAGATGATGACTTTTTCCAGTGTGGGGACCTTGGCACTCATCGTGTAGAGGATCGCCATCCGAATCTGTTGCTGCGTCATTCGGTAGGCGAATGAGCTGAAAATCACCAGATTGCGCGCTAGCGGCGAAAGCCGATAGAGCAGCTTGAGCACAGGGTTGTGTTTGTAGTCCTCGATGGTGAAGAGGTGATCGGGGTCCACGCCGCGGACTTGGGTGTGCGTATGGTGATCGGCGTTGTGCCAGCGTCTCCAAAGTTTCGGGCTAATGAAAAAGGGACTGAACGCGATGCCACCCAAGACGTCACGCCAGAAGAGATTCTTGATGGTTCCACCGTGCAGCACGTCGTGACCCAGGAACCCGAGACAGCCATAAGAGTGCCCCAGCACCAACACGATGAGCGGCGCCAGCCAAGGATTGAAGTGTTGGCTCAGCGCCCAAAGGCACGCGGCGATGACTCCGAAGTGCACAAAAAACCAGAGGTATTGCTTCGAATCGGGACGGAAGTATTCGGCCGGGAGCGCTCTGCGTATTTGCTGGCGATAGTTCGGAAATTCGCGTTCGTAAGGCATCAGTGCTGACCGAGTCTGGCAACGGAAAACCCGTTCGACCCGGTCTCAGTTTAGCCCAAATTTATACGGTCACTTGGGTAGCCGAATGGCAACACTCTTGAAGAATTTGGCAATGTTTGGGAGCTGATCGCGTGGGTATTCGTGGCCGCCTGGGTGCACGTAGGCCCAAACCGGGTTGCCGCCAGTGCCCTCCCAGCTCATCAGGTGCTCGCCTACTTCCTTGCCAGGTCCGGTCGCGCCGTTCAAGGTCTTGAGTCCCTCAATCGTTCGTTTCTGGTTCGCTGGGTTCACGACTGGGTCGCTTTCGCCCATCAGGTGAAACACGGGGGCGGGGTTGAGATCAAGGCCATTGGACGGCGCGCCGCTGGGTGAGTAGCCCGCGAAGTGTTGACCCCTCTCGGCCCAAAGCAAGTAGGTGAACCGCCCGCCGTTGCTGTGGCCCATCGCATAGGTCTGCGCAGGGTCGGTTTTGGTGCGCTTCACGACCTCGTCGAAAAACTTGAGGTCGCCCTCAGTCTGCTGGTCGGTGGCGTCGCCATGAATTGGTGCTCCGACTCGAAAGGAATCGCATCGATGCGCGAATAGGTTTTGCGCAGCTCGTCCACCGGCATGCCGGCCTTCTCCGCCACGGCCAC
>JALHPH010000235.1 GCA_022842565.1 Fimbriimonadaceae bacterium | reverse complement strand
GTAGTCAATCCCCGCGGTCTGGACCACGCCATTCACCCGAACGGTGATGGGGAAGTTCTCGAGCGGTTCGAACTGGAGCACGTACGGCACGCTCGGTGCTCCAAAACCAAAGAACTTTTCTAGTCGCTGGCCCAGCGTGTTGCCCGTTTTGGCGGTTTGTCGAAGGGCGGTCAAGCCGATCTTGCCGCCCGAACCGGCGTCGTAACTGAGCCCCACTCCCTCCAGGTCGCCCCGACGAGAATTGACGCCAAACGCTTCGAACGCCACCGAGATGGTGCTCGTCGGAGCGATGTTTCGGTTGAGAAACGTGATGCTGCCCGCTTCGTAGCTGATCACGTAATCGCGGCCCCGAACTTGCTCGACGCCATCGACCCTCACCAATTCGCTGTCGGCGATGATCTGATTAGCTTGCAAGTAGTAAGGTCCAGGCGAGTTGTTGCCGTTGATCGACACTGTCCTGGCAGAGCCCTTGGCTTCACTCCGCACGACGCGACCCTGGAATCCGCCGCTTTTGTATCCCAGCTGAGCCCCTTGTAACGATCTGGAGAACGGGGTGAACCGGTTGTTGGTGGGGAGCGAGCCCAGAATGTCGCCCAAGTTCAAAGTCCAGCCAGCCCGCGCGATGTCGATACTTAGCTTTTGGGCCTGGGGGTCATCAAATCGATTGTCGATGAGTGTGGCGTCGAAGTTGATCGCGCCCAGCACGTTTCGCCCCGTAAACCGAAGCTGACCCACGTCGGTGAAGCGATCGCCGCCAAAGCCGCTGTAATTCTGAAACCGAAAGGCCTCGGAGTCGCCGGTAGCGCTGGTGAGATGGTAGCCCAGTCGGCGGTATCCGGAGACCTCAATCCGGTCGACCAGATACTCGTTGACCCAACGGATCCAAGCAGCATCCGCCCAAGCGGATGTTGCGAAACTTAGTGCGAGGAGGCAAAGGAGGGGTTTAGCCGACACTTTGGCGCAGGACCTCGATGTTTTTCATCGCTTCGGCGCGGAGTTTTTCGGTCGTGCGCTTTTGCCGGGCGACCCATTGATCGCGGTCTTTAAGAAGAGGCATGAACGTATCCAAGACGCGCGCGGCACTGCCTGGGTTCGCTGGCAGCATTGGAAGATCGGCAACGCGGGCAAATGCAGCCACTTTTGGATCGTAGTTCAGCATCAGGGTCGGGAGGCTGGCGTGGGTCGCGAGGATGCCCGCATGCAAACGCACGGCGATCATGCCATCCATGCGTTGCAGCCGCCGCAGTAGCTCCTTCGGACTGCCGATTTTGCGGATGCTCGGGACTTTGCCGCCGTTCTGCTTGTCGATCGCCTCGATCAGTGGGCCGTCCATCGCCTGGTCCATTTCGATAAGCATGGGGTTGAACCCGGCATTGAACAGTGAACGTGAGAGCTGACTGAAAAGCTCGACCATGTCGCTTCCTTTGCCGTGCGGACGGGGTGCCAGCGCGACGGTGCGCATATTGCCCACTCCAAAACCGGCGGTATCGCCGGAGAGTTCGGGGGGAGTGATGAGAAAAGCGAGGTCTGCAGCGACGGTGACCGGACGGTTGGCACCCAATTCACGTAGCGCGCGCTCCGATTCAAGATCGCGGACGGCAATAGCATCGGCGGCCAGGAACGCTTGCCTCGCCCAGCGCTTGCCCCAAAACGTCCGGAGCGGCCCGACCCCTTGGCCCAGCATGACGACTTTCTTTCCGGCCCGCTTTGCCTGCTTCACGAGCGACGCGTAGTACAGCACGCTTCGCGCGGAGGTCGCGTCCTGGAAAATGCTGCCGCCGGGGAAGACGACGACATCGTGTTCTTCCATGGCCGCCTGCACTGCCGCGGGCGACTTGCGAGCCCAGGACTGGATTCCAAGATGACGCTCAGTTTCAGCAGGATTTCCGCTGAGCGCACCGATTTTGCCCGGGTATTGCTCGGAGAGCGCAAGCAAGAGAGCATCGTCGCCCAAGTTCCCGCATCCAAAATAGCCGACAGCCAACAAACTTTTCATGCCAGACCCTTCCCTTGGCGATTCAACCACAAACTGTGGACTCCTGCCCAGGCGATCAGCCCGAATACCACTCCGAGCACGGCACCGATTCCGATGCGTGTGAGCCCAACCGCGATCGGGGTGTGCAGGTGACAAAGCGTATTGACGATGCTGGTGAGCGCGATGGAACCCGCGCCAACCAAGAGCGGCCAGGGCCCTGGTCCGGTTCCGCGCTTGCGGCTCCATTCCATACCAAGCAGCCCGACGATGAGCAGTGGATATCCAATCAAGAACTCTTTGGTGCGGGGGCGCACGACTAAGAACTGTTCCAGCGCGCTGCGCATGGCGAGTTCCAGCCCGCTGACACCGCCGGGTGCGTCGTTGCCGGTGCGGGTCGCCATAATCGCGAAAATCATGAGGCCCGCCGTGCCGATCAGGATGCCACCCAGGGTGAGTGGTTTTTGGAGCAGATTGCGCCACGGAGTGACCCAGCCCGCCATCAGCACCATCGCCACGCCAATGGGCAAGAAGTGGGCTACTTTTACGCCAGGGAAGACGGCGGCTTTGACGAAGTACGGAACGCCGTTCAGGAGCCCCGCGACTGCGAGCCCACCGAGAAGCGAGATGCCGATCATGGCCGCCAACTGCAGCCATGGCGACTTTTCGCGGTGCTGCATCAAGAAAACGTAGGCAAGGACCGGGAATGCGACCGTGGCGACGAGCGCGGCGTAGCCAGCCGGGAACACGACGATCGCTGCCGAAAGCGCCATTAGGAATGCCCGCGCTCGCGTGTTCGGGATGCTGAGCATGAAGAACCCAGCCAGTGCCGCCGCGATACCGGCTTGGATGGCGAGTTTGAGTCCACTGGGCACGCCAGGGTCGCCGAATGGTCTCGGGTCGCCTTGCTTGCCACCCTCTTTTTCGACTGCTTTGCGCGTGACTTGAAGGGCCTCGGCGAGCGCGGCGATGGGGTCCTCCGAGCTTGGGCGCAGCGGCCGAAGAAGGAGGAATCGCTGATTACGCTCGCCAAATGCTTTGCCGAACCGCTCCGCATAAGCGCCGGGGGTCAGCTTGTCCGCCTCGGCGCCCTGGATGGCGTGCAGCCGTACGGCTGACTCCAAGCTCGCGGCGAGCATC
>JALHPH010000234.1 GCA_022842565.1 Fimbriimonadaceae bacterium | reverse complement strand
ACGAGAACAAGTTCAGCTATAAAGTCCAGACCGCGAGCGACTACGTTTTCATGTCGCGCCTTCGAAAACTCCTGAAAAAGGAGCAGCCGGACTGGGTGGTGTGTACGCATAGCCTTCCGCAGCCCCGATTGGCGCAGCTTCGCGAGGAGCTTGGCTTTTTCCGCGTGGCGGTGGTGGTCACCGACTTGTATCCTCACCTGATGTGGCTGCGCGGCACGCCCGATCACTACTACGTTCCAACCGAGTGGACCAAAGAGCTGCTGATCCAGAGACGCGCAGCGCTGAAAAACCGAATCTCTGTGACTGGCATCCCGGTCAATCCAGTCTTCTCGCAGTTGGCTGAAATCGAAAAAACTAAGGCGGAGCTTGATTGGGATGGCGTCCGACCGGTCGTGGTGCTGACCAGCGGCGGCATCGGCGGTGGGCCTTTTGAAGAAGCGCTCGAATCACTCCTGAAGGAGGGTCTCGACGTCCACCTGGAAGTCATCTGCGGTCGGAACGAGAGCAAACGCAAGGCGGTGCAAAAGTACCTTCAGGAACAGCCGAAGAGCCGTTGCCAAGTGCGCGTGCGCGGGCACATCAGCCAGGAGCAGATGGCGATGCGCATGCAGGTCGCCAGTTTGTTCATCTCGAAACCAGGCGGCCTCACCACCAGCGAATGCCTTTCGATGGGCACGGCGATGCTCGTTTATGAACCGTTTTTGATCCCAGGGCAAGAAGAGGGGAATGCTGACTTCTTGGTCACCAGCGGTTGCGGGGCCAAAGCAAGCGGTCCTACCGAACTGGCGCGCATTACCGCGCAGTTGATTGGCGATCCCGACCGAATTCAAACCATGCGCACCATCGCCAAGAGCCACGGCAAGCCGCGTGCTGCAAACGACATCGTCGATGCGATTGTGGCGATGGACTAAAGGTCCAGCCGAACTGGCCTCGGGCCGTCGATCCAATATGGCACTTCTTCGGGATCGTCCAGTTCCCAGAAAAGGATGGCGCCGCGCTTGCCGGGCTCAATAGAGCCGAAATCCCTTTGGATGCCAAGCGCATGGGCGGGGTGGAGCGTGGCCGCGCGCCAAGCTTGGGCGGGCGAGAGTCCCATCCGAAGACACCCGAGGTGCATCGCAAATGCCATGCTCGGGCTGGGCGCGCTCCCCGGGTTGAAGTCGGTCGCGAGCGCAAAAGCGAGCCCAGCCTCCATCGCAGCTTTCGCCTCTGGGTACTTGTGCAGCCGAAGGGCGTGAACGCTGGTCGGCAAGAAGACGGGCACCGTCCCGCTTTCTGCCAGCGCTTGGAATCCTAGTTCGGAAGTATGTTCAAGGTGGTCGGCGGTCGCGCAGCCGAGTTCAGCGGCCAACTGCGCACCGCCCTGGTCACTAAACTGATCGACGTGAAGCCTGACTTTCAGGCTTAATTGTTTGGCGGCGCGGGCCAGTTCCCGTGCTTCGTCCTGAGTGTAGTAGCCAGCCTCAATAAATGCATCGACCGCGTTGCACAACTTTCGGCGCGCGAAGTCGGGCAGGGTTTGGTGGATGGCCTGCTCCAGCAGTTCTCTCCTTGAGTTTGGATCGCCGGGCGGCGGGCCGTGAAGCGCCAAGAACGTTGGGGAAAGGTACACGTCGTCGCTCTCGGCCTGCAGGGTTTGGATTGCTTCAAGCTGAAGGGCCTCCCACTCCGGCTCCAAACCGTAGCCGCTCTTGACTTCCGCTGCCACGGTGCCTGCCGCTCGTATCCATCCGAGCCGCCGCCGAACGACCTGAAGTAGGTCTGCGCACGCGCGCAGATGCCCGATGCTCCGGCGGATGCCCCCGCCCTGCGCGGCGACTTCTTGATAGCTCGCTCCCTGGCATTTCAGCGCGAAATCCTCCGCCCGGTGCCCCGCAAACGGCAAGTGTGTATGCGCGTCCACAAAACCCGGCGTGACAACACCCTTGCCTCCGCAATCCTTGGTCTCGATGCCAGACGGAAGTAAAGCTGCGACTTCGGTAGTGGTGCCGACGGCCCTGATGCGGCCATCCTCAACCCAGACCGCGCCATCGGCGATTACGTTGAGCGGGGCATCCCACCGGCCGGGCTCCTCGCCAGCCAGGGTGAGAAGCTGTCCAGTACGCACGACCGCAAACGACGTCATCGCCGTGCCCACGAAGCAAGCGTCTCCAAAACGCAACTTGCGCCGAGCAGGGCCGTTTGTTGGTTGACGTCACGTTGAGGGTCCAATTCGACGATATCGACCCACCGCACCCGGCGGTCGAGCGCGAGTACGCTGACCCAAGCACGCAGCTGTGCGGGGGTCAGTCCCCCGGGGCGGGCACCCGGGCAACCCGGGGCCATCGCTCGGTCCACCACGTCCAGATCAATATCTAAGTAGATCGCGTCCACGTGGTCCAGTGATCGCTTCAGGACTTCCGCCGGAGACGACATCAGCAACTGGTCAATGCCGACCACGTTGATTCCCACTTCCGAGACTTCAGTGGCGTAGTGCTCACTGTTTGCGAAGGACTGGATGCCGAGCTGAAGCACGTTTTCACCCGGAAGGCCAGCCTGCAGTAGACTTCGGATTGGGTTGCCGTTGTGCTCGGCATCGGCGAGCGTTCGGAAGTCGTGGTGGGCATCCAGAGTCACCAATCCGAGCCGGGTGAGGTCGAACTTCGTCGCGAGGACACCGTACCGCGTCACTCCGTTGTCGCCACCCAAGAGGATCGTCCCCCGAGCACCTTTGGTCGCCTCGGCAATTGCTTCGCTCCAATCTTCGGTGTTACGATCAAGATCGCCTGCGTCGTAGGCTTCCAAATCAAAAGCGCTTCCGCCCCCGACGACGCCGTCGGAGAACATGAGAAGCGCCTCGCGAATGGCGGCGGGGGCTAGGTCACACCGGCCCGGCGAGATCGAGCGATTGAGCGGCACACCCAGCAAGGCTGCGCCGCCCTTCCCGGCGGCAAGAGTGTGGGCGGCGCGGGGCCATTGAGCGTCGTGATGCATGTTATTCGGTGGTTGGGACCCGGACTCCGTGCTCTGCGGCAAAGCCGCGCGCTTGGTCATAACCCGCGTCTACGTGGCGAATCACGCCCATGCCGGGATCGCTAGTAAGTACCCGTTCAAGCCGCTTCGCCGTGTCTTCAGTGCCATC
>JALHPH010000233.1 GCA_022842565.1 Fimbriimonadaceae bacterium | reverse complement strand
TGATGCTCCCGGTCGTCTTGGGGCTGTCCCTGCCGAGCGTGTACGCAATGATCATGCGTTACTTCGGCAGCGGTTACTCCGAGGGGATCGTCACATCGCTTGACCTCAGCAACAAGCTCATGCAAGCGCCGCTTGGTGTGTTTGGGCAATCGCTCGCTATCGGCGTCTTCCCTGCGCTCTCGCAGTTTTTTGCCCAGAAGCGGATGGACCTGTTCCGCGACCAACTGGCCAAGACCTGCCGCACGACACTCTATCTTTCGATGCCGGTCGCAGCGGTACTCAGCGTGCTCGCCGCCGACGTCGTCGCGCTGCTCTATCAGCGGGGCCGGTTTACGGCAGCGGACGGCCAGACGGTGGTCGAATGCCTGGTGTTGTTTTGCATTGGGATCCCCGCCTGGTGCCTGCACCCGGTGCTGATGCGCGGCTACTTTTCGATGCAGAACACCGTGAAGCCCATCATGATTGGAACGGTCACGACGTTCGTTTTCGCGGCGCTCGCCCTTGGGTTTCAGCAGAGCCCGCTCAGCTATCGCGCGCTTCCGCTGGCCAGTTCGATTGCTGCAATTGGGATGGTGATTGTGATGCTAGTCGCTCTGAAACGTGACGCGGAGGGCCTTGACCTCCGCACCATCGCCGATGCCGCGTTGAAGTCGTTCGTGGCGTCGCTGGCGGTGGTCGCCGCGTGCGCGCTGGCGCTCCTCATTCCTGTGCAGCAACTCACCAGCGAGAGCCGCAACCTCACCGGCGGCATCAGGTTTGTGCTGGTGGGGCTGGTGAGCATTTGGGCGTACTACTGGATCACGCAGCGTTTTGGAATGCCCGAAACCGCCACGTTGCAACGCGCGATGGCGCGGTTCGACAAGCGCAAGAAGCGCTGATCTTTGGGGGCGTCGCGAGACGCCCCCAACAGAGGTTCAGATGTCGCCGAACTCGCCGAAATTTCGCGCGAGAATCGAGAAGTCCACCGGTCCTACTTCGCCGTCGCCATTGAGGTCTGCGCGCGATTGGTACTCGGGATCCCCTTCAAACGAGCCAAAGGCTGACGCGAGAATCGAAAAGTCACCGGGGCCGACTTCATTGTCGCCATTACAATCGCCATTTAGCAGCGTCACGGTTCCGAAGTTTGCCGTTCCCGAAGCTGACGTGGTGACTGTAACGACGCGCGAAAGCCATCGCGACGCTTTAATGACTGCCCTGTAGTTGCCGGGAACATCGGGGCCGTCGGCAGTCAGGATGCCTGCCGGGCTCAGAAGTGCGGTCGTTCGGCCAGCGCCCACGTTCGTGGCCACGTCGATGTAGCGCACTGAGGCCGTGCCTGGATACGTTCCGACCATATCCTCCAAGACCACCGTGCCCTGAATTCCAGGCCCGGTCGGCGGGTTGCTGCTCACCCAAGTCACGGTGTTGCCCAGCAATGTTCTAAAATTGGCATCTTGCAGTTGATTGGCTCCGTTTACGGTGCTGTAGTTCACCACACGGCCATTCCCGTAGTCCCAGCCAGAGACCATGATATCCGTGCCATCCCGATAGAAGGACTTTGCTCCCGCTTTCACCGCGACGATATTGGTATGTACGCCCGCGATGCTCGTGGTAAACATCGAAAAGTTGTTTGGGAGGCCTGCGTTGATGATAGGATCAGATTGGTCGCGAGTGTAGCTCGCGATGCCGCGCCCATCGTAACTAGTGGTTTCAACGGCGGGAAAAACTGACCGCAGCGTCGAGAAAGAGCTGAAAGCGGTCATCCATAGGATCCACTCTGCAGTGATAAGCCCACCCCCGGAATTGACATAATTGACCATGGCGGTCTCCTGCGCCAAATCCCAGTAAAAGCCCCAGTTGTGGTTTGCGGGAAGATAAACGACATCAAAGGCGGAGATGACGTTCAGGTTCAAGAAGGTATTCACACCTTGACCCAGGATGACGTCATGACCACTCGCCTGGAACGCGGCGACCGTCTCATTGTCGTTATCGACATTGCCGCATGAGAAGACATAGACGCTGGCGGACCAAGATGACGTGGCTAGGCCAGCAATAAGAAAAAGTGTTTGAGCGATGCGTTTCATTCGGACTTCCTAAAGAGAACTTCTGATATTCTACATACAAATCCCCAAAAACCAATAATTTTTGGAAAGTTTATGAGCGGACGGGCCCTTTTAGGTTAAGGGCCGTCGACTTTTTTGAACGGGGGCGCCTGCTGGCGCGCCCGTCATGCGACGCAATCGAGTTAGTTGTCGCCGAATTCGCCGAAGTTTCCAGCCAGAACTGAAAAATCTGCAGGACCCACTTCCCCATCTCCGTTCAAGTCGGCACGGGGTTGGTAGCCTGCATCGCCTTCAAAGGTGCCGAATGCCGAAGCAAGGATTGAGAAGTCGCCGGGTCCAATTTCGTTGTCGCCATTGCAGTCGCCGTTCAGGAGCGAAACGGGGCTGAAGGTGGCAGTGCCGCCAGCCGAGGTAGTCACTGTCACCACGCGCGAGAGCCAGCGGGAAGCCTTGACGATCACTTTATACGTACCTGGAACGTCGGGTCCATCTGCTGTCAGAATTCCGGCTGGGCTCAAAAGCGCGGTAGTTCGCCCGGCACCCACTCCTGTCGCAACATCCACATAGCGCACAGAGGCTGTGCCGGGATAGGTCCCGACCATATTCTCCAAAACTATGGTTCCTTGGATTCCAGGGCCTGTTGGCGGGTTGCTGCTGACCCAAGTGACTGTGTTGCCTAGAAGTATCCTGAAGTTCGAGTTGGTCAGCTGGTTGGCTCCGTTGACCGTGCTGTAGTTGACCACACGACCGTTTCCGTAGTCCCAACCCGCAACCATAATGCTCGTGCCGTCGCGGTAGAAAGACTTTGCGCCGGACTTCAGGTTAAGGAAATTGGTATGCACGCCAGAGATGCTGGTGGTGGACATCGAAAACGTTGTCGGTAGTCCAGCATTCATGATCGGGTCGGCTTGATCACGAGTATAGTTTGCAATACCTCGGAAATCCCAAGTGCTGTTTAGTTGAACTGGAAACGCGGCCCTCAAAATCGGGAAATAGCTGCTCGAGGTAGCGGCCATCCAGACGACCCATTCGGCGGTAATCAGACCACCACCAGCGTTGATGTAGTTCAGCATCGCGCCCTCTTGGCTCGCGTTCCATGCGAACCCGTAATTATGATTAGCG
>JALHPH010000232.1 GCA_022842565.1 Fimbriimonadaceae bacterium | reverse complement strand
ACGCTCTTCCGATCTCGCCACAGGACGTGGAGGAGTTCCGAAAGCTGTTTGGCCAATTGGAGCGAGCCGCGCCGCTAGTAGATGAGTCCATATTCAAGGCTCCTATCGATCAGCCTTGGCAACTCGTTCAGCCGAGCATGGCCAAGTTCGCGCGGCTTATCTCGCCCTTTTCTCCGTACAAGAAGTTCATCGACGAGCGCTTCCAGTCGCCGATTCTGCGGGCCTTCTTCTATGGGTTCCCGAGCTATGGAGGGCAGAGCTACCATAGCTCTTCGCCCGGCTCGTTGCTGATCCCCTACTACATGCTTTCTGAAGGCGTCTTCTGGCCCAATGGCGGCATCGGTGCTATCCCGCAAGCGTTCAAGAAACTGGCCCTGGAACTCGGAGTCGAGCTCAGGTTTAACCAAATGGTGAAATCGTTAGAGATGGACAATAAGGGTGCCATTCGAGCGGTGCAACTGGATTCTGGAGAAAGGGAAACCGCCGACGTGTTCATTAGCAATCGTGATCGACTGACGACCCAATCTTGGCTCGGTGTGGGCCTAAGCCTAAAGCCGAGCTACAGCTATTTCACAATGCATTGGGGCCTCCGAAAGCCGGTCCCTGGGCTCAAGCACCACACGCTCCTAGTCCCGAAGAACTTCGAACCGGGGTTTGAGAAGCTCTACAATGACCGTCGCTTTCCAACGGAGCCCATCGTCTATCTGAACGAGACCACGGCGATTGATCCGACGACCGCACCCACCGGGGGAGGCAACCTCTTCGCGGTGGTCACTTCGCCGGCCTGCGAAGACCACTTGGACTGGTCAACCCTCCACTCCGAATCTGCCGCCAGAGTGCTCGCTCAAATGGAAAAGCTCGGGGTCGCTCCGGCCAAGGAAGACATCGTTGTCGAGCGCATCCAAACGCCCCAAACTTTCTTGCAGCGCGACGGCAGCTATCGCGGTAGCCTCTACGGCGCAGACGAAAAACACCGGCTCTGGGGGTTCATGCCGATGAGAGTGCGCGACGAGAAGCACCGAAACCTGCTCTACGCGGGCGGCAGCGTGCAGCCCGGCGCAGGAATGCCAATGGTGGTACTCAGCGGGATGTTCGCCGCTGCCGCGATCCGTTAACTTAGAACAGTTTTGGAGAGGACTTCGCCGGCCGTGCTCAACTCATAAACCAACGGCACTCCGGTCGCCAGCTCCACTTGCATAATGGCATCGCCGCTCAGCTTTTCCAGCGCCATGACAATGCTGCGGTTGCTATTTCCGTGAGCGACCACCAGAACATCTTTACCTTGGCGAATGTCACCCATGATGCATCGTTCGAAGAAGGGGATGGTTCGCTCGGCGGTGTTTTTGAGAGCCTCGCCATTGGGGGGAGGGATGTCAAAACTGCGTCGCCAAATGTGAACCTGCTCTTCGCCAAACTGCTGCCGCATCTCGTCCTTGTTCATTCCCTGAAGGTCGCCGTAATGGCGCTCGTTCAGCGCTTCGTCCCGAATCACAGGGAGATTCATGCCCCCGGCTTCCATCAACAGGGACAGAGTTCGCTGAGCGCGGGTGAGCGCGCTTGTATAGGCCACGTCGAGGCTCATGCCAGCTAGTTTTCGCCCTGCGTTGCGGGCTTCCTCTTCGCCTTTGGCGGTTAGGGGTACATCGACCCAACCGGTGAATCGGTTCTCAAGATTCCAGAGGGACTGACCGTGACGGACCAAGACGAGTTTCGGCATGGCATCCATTATGGACCGCTGAGCTCAGTTCTCGCGTTGTCCGCGATGCCATCGGATCAGGTCGGTTTCGGGGAATTCGGTGATGCCCCAAGCCTCCACGAGACCACGCAATTGGCCCCGGTGATAGCTGCCATGGTTCACCACGTGCTGCCCGATCTCGCCGATCATGGTGAAAAAGTTGTCGCCCGTCAGTGTGGTGTAGCTGGCGTAGGCATTCAGGTCGCAAATCCGAAGGAGGTCAATCCACTGGGTGTGCAGAGCCTGGAAGTCATTGCGCAAGTCTCCGGTCACGGGGACGGTTTCTTCGACGCTCATGCACCGCGTGAGCCAGGTCCGGTGCGCGCTCGCGATGTGGCCCAGCACTTCGCGGCCACGTGCCGGCTCTGGCCAAGTCTCTACCGCGCTGAGCCACTGATTGTTCGCCCAGAGGTCGTAGTCGAAGAGGTCGATGAGCGTATCACGCATCGCAGGAAGTTACCCGGCTGGCTTCCAATCGAACTGGGGAGTCGAGCCCATCGGCTGCCCCTCCAGTGCACCGTCGCGAACGGCGACATGCCCGCGCACCACCGTGTGCACCGGCCTGCCGTGCAACGTGTGACCCTCGAAGGGCGACCATGGCGACTTGCTCTGGAGCCATTTAGCATCGACCAGGAGCTTGCCGTTCAGGTCCACGATCGTGAGATCGGCGTCGTAGCCTTCCCGGATGAAGCCCTTTCCGACCATCCCATAAATGAGCGCCGGGTTTTCGCACGCCATCCGGACGAAGCGGTCGAGCCCGAGCTCGCCGCGGTGCACCCATTCGAGCAAAACCGGCACCAGGGTCTGAACCCCGGGCATCCCACTGGGCGAGGACGGATAGGGCTTGGTCTTTTCCTCTAGTGTGTGGGGGGCGTGGTCGCTTCCGAAGACGTCAAATAGGCCATGCTTTACCGCGATCCACAGGGCCTGCTGGTGTCGTCGGTCACGGATGGGCGGATTCATTTGGGCTAACGAGCCGAGGCGTTCATAGCAATCCGGAGCGAAGAGGCTGAGGTGCTGCGGAGTGACTTCGCATGTGGTGCCTAGACCGCGCTGCTTGGCCATCAGCAGCATTCCGAGCTCGTCCTCGGTACTTACGTGCAGCACGTGGACCGGGCGCCCAGTTTCCTCGCTGAGGCGCAGGATCCGCTCGGTCGCGAGGCGCGCGGCCTCGGCATCACGGATCACCGGGTGATCGACTACGGAAGTCGTTTCTGAATGAGAGGCCTTGAGGGCGCGGAGCCGCGATTCATCCTCTGCGTGGATTGGGCACCTCCGCTTCCCGTTTTGAAGCACGCGTCTCAGGTCGTCTTCCTTGTCCACCAGTAGCGAGCCGGTCGATGAGCCCATAAAGATCTTGATGCCAGGAGTGCCCGGCAGCATTTCGAGCCGACCCAGCTCATCAATGTTCTCGGTGCTTGCGCCGACGAAGAAGGCGATGTGGCTCCAC
>JALHPH010000231.1 GCA_022842565.1 Fimbriimonadaceae bacterium | reverse complement strand
GATTGAGGCTAGTCAGCGTCACTCTCCGGATCATCTGGCTGCTTCCCACGCGAAGTTCAATGGCATACAGACCCTCCTTTTGCGGGCTCTTGAGCGAGGCAGTTTTTTCGTGGATCGCACTCAGATCGCGGCCATAGTTAAGTCGGCGTTCGATTTTGGTTCCGTTGGTCAGCTCGATCGTGAGCTGACCGACAGCGTCGTTGGGCGTCAGCCGCGTTTGGCAACTCACGAGGGCCGCTACCGCGCTTCCCCGCTGACCCACATTCACCGTGTGCGCCGAAACATTCGGGCTCTCGGCATTCAGTGGATTCGCCATTCGCAGCGGGGAATCCCATTTCTGGAATCGGTGGTTCCCCACCGTAATCGGGGTCGAAGACCCGTTGCCTGCTTGCCAAGCCGGGCCTGAATGAACCGGAGTCGCGCTCGCGCCGTATAGCTGCCGCAGGACATCATCCGGTTGGTAAGGCAGGTCCTTGGGCAGTTCGGCTCGGTTGCTCCAGGCATATTCACCCACCAGGATGTAACTCACCATTTGGTCAAATTCGCGGACCATGTTGGCTTCGTTGCTCTCGTAGCCTGCCCATGTGGTGTGCAGCGTGCCGACGCGTGAATTGGCAGCGGCAGCGAAGAATCCCTTGATATTGTCCGGACGCCACCAGGTTGCCGCTACCGGCTTGAGACCCTCTTTCTTGAAGAGCTCAAGCGAGGTGTAGATCTTGGGGTTGGCGTCGTTTTTGTAGTGCCAGTCCGCGACGTACGCGCCGCGCGGGAGTGCGTCGCGCCGCGCTTTTGCGTGAGCCTTGGTGTGCCCATGGGCGGCGTCCGGAGCCTCGCCCGGCGCGAGCATCTTGTCGCCCCAGACCATCATGGTCGCTTCGTGCTCTTTGGCGAGCTTTGCCAGGAACGCGGTTTGCATCTTCCACAGATCGGTCACCAATTGGTGATCGCCCGCTGGCCACCCGCGCATGTCCACTTCATCCAGACCAAAGTGCATGATGTCGGAACCGAACGTCGCCATCACTTCTTTCCAGAGTTCTCGCAAGAGCGTCTGGCTGCGCGGCACTCTCGGGTCGATGCTAAACGGTACCGAGGGGTTGAACATCAAGTCCTTGTTTTTGCCGTTCATAAAGAGCCAGCCCATGTGGCCAAAGCTCTGGATGAGCGGCGTAGGTTCCATGCCAACTTCGCGGTACCGGCGAACCAACTTGGCGAGATCAGTCTTCTTCATTGTCCAGCCGCTTTCGGTTCCTCGGATCGCGTCCCAATTGGTTCGCTCCGCCTGGAGCACAATCTGGTTGTACATGAGGGGGCTAAGCATGCGGTCCATCATCGCGCCCTGGAAGTTCAGCGCTTCTGGTCCTACAAAGAGGTGCAGCCCGCGCCAGCCGATGGACGGGTAGTCGCGGATGACCATGGGCGGAACAATCAGCTTTCCGTTCTCGGGTCGCGTCAGGGTGGCAGCGCGACGGAAGCCATTGCGAACTCCTTCTGCATCCTGACCGGTGATGATGAGCTGGCCGGTGCTAGAGTTCAGCTCATAGCCGCCCGGCGCCAACCCAAGATTCTTGATACTCGCGACGACTTTGCCGCCGCGCTCGGCCATCCCGGTGTAGCGTTGGCTGACCAATCGGTGCGCCTGCGTGATGGCGGGGCGCAGCGCGGTGCTGGCTTGGATGTCGAGCGTGTGGCCCCACACAAAGCTACGTGGCGATTTCACCAGCTTCACGTCTTTCGGCTCGGGAATCATCGGCAGCGCCGGTTCGTAGGGACCAAAAGCCCGCTCAGCCTTGTTCCACTTCGCCGCGATTGGTGCCGCGACGGTACTGGCGGCGGGGGTGTTGAGGTCGAGTTTCCAGTGGGTGCGCACGACTGTTGGCACGCCGGGCTTCAGCTCCACATTCTCCATTCCGAACCAGAAAAGGTCTTTGTTCGTGCTCCAGTCGCTTTGGTACCCGCGAGCGTCAAAGAGCGAGACCGGATTGCCGCCGTCCACCAGAACTTCCATCTGCCCCAGCGGCGATCTGAACTCAAAATCACTGCTATGCGGGCCGAGTTGCCGCTCCTCCGAGGTGTTGCTGGGTGGAAGTCTCTTGGTGAGACCCGTGCGCTCCACCGAACCGAGCTTGACGCTACCATTCTCAAATGCCGGGGCCCAAAGATGACCGAGCGAAAGCTCCAAGTGGGCGGTCTTTGGACCGCGCCATATCACGCTGTAGGTCGCCTCAATCCCTTCGCCGGTTCGCACAAAGTCAAAAGTGGCTTCGGTCAGTTTGTCGGTACTCATCGAAGTCATTCGCACCCCTTTGGCGGTCTTGGTTACCGTTTGATCATTCCAGTTCGAGCTGAAATAGCCCTTCGACCAGCCCGGCTCGTAAACCTGGAAGAACGACCCCTCTACGACCGGTATGCCGTGCACCTTCACAAAAAGGCCGGACCGCGAGACGTAGTCAATCTCGACAGGGTCGGGGGCATTGAGGACGGCAAAAAGGAACGGAAGCATCACTCCTTAGTATGACGTGTGGCCCGCCGCTCGCCATTCCCACACGAACGAACAAAAATAGCCGCCCCGGTGCATTCACCGGGGCGGCTTGCCTCTTGCTGTCTCAGACGCGCTTTGCAAGTCTAGCAAAAGTTTCCTTATCGATCGACCGGATGAGGCACTCTTCGAAGTCGCAAGTTCCGTTGCGATAGAGCTCGGCCAGCTGGGCGTCCATGGTCTGCATACCGATGTTGCCGCTGGTTTCCAGCACCGAATACATCTGGTGCGTCTTGCCCTCGCGAATCAGGTTCTTGATAGCCGGAGTGGCCATCATGATTTCGATACAAGCCCTTCGACCGCCACCGAGTGCTGGTAACAGTTGCTGCGAAACCACGCCTTCGAGCGTGTTCGAAAGGAGCACGCGAATCTGCTCTTGGGCATCTTTCGGGAAGACGTCGATGATACGGTCGATGGTCGAAGGAGCGTTGCGGGTGTGCAGGGTTCCGAAGACCAAGTGGCCCGTTTCTGCCAGCGTGAGTGCAGCCTCGATGGTTTCGAGGTCGCGAAGCTCACCGACCAGAATGATGTCCGGGTCTTCACGGAGAACGGCGCGCAGAGCGTTGTGGAAGCTGTAGGTGTCGCTGTGCATTTCGCGCTGGTTGACCATACAGTTTCGGTGCTGGTGCATGTACTCAATCGGGTCTTCGATGGTCACGATGTG
>JALHPH010000230.1 GCA_022842565.1 Fimbriimonadaceae bacterium | reverse complement strand
AGGCGCTGAACGGCCTTTGCGCCCGGGAATGGATGGCGCTGAGGCGGCCCGCCGACTACGGCGGACCTGACTGGAGCGAAGAGGATTTCCGGGCGTTTCAAGAAGAAGTTGCCCGGGTCAGTGGCGCACTCGCTTTCCTGCAAACCCAGCACCAGAGCGCGGTGAGCATGATTGCAAAGTCACCCCATGGGGCGGTGAAAGACGAATGGCTGCCTCGCATGGCGGATGGAAGCGCCTTGATGGGAATCGGTTTTAGCCAACTTCGGCGGCCCGGGACGCCGTTGGTCACCGCCGAACCAGTCGAAGGCGGCTACCAGTTCAACGGCCACGTGCCCTGGATCACCGGCCACTCGTTCTTTCCGCACTATCTTTTGGCCGGGCAGCTCGCCGATGGCCGCGCAGTTTTTGGCATTGCGCCGTTTACCGAGGGTGGGCAAGCCCGCTTCAGCCAACCCATGGAACTGAGCGCCATGGAGGCCGCCCAGACGGTTACCGCGGAGCTCGAGAACCTCTTGATCCCAACCGAACGCATCGTTGATATCAAGCCGCCCGGATGGATCATGAAAAGCGATCTCATCAACATTACGTTGCAGGGGTATTTCGCAATCGGGTGCGCGCGCGGCGGGATCGACGAGGTTCGCGCTCAAGCCGAAATGCGCTCTGCGGAGAGCCTGAGAGAGGCCGCGAACGGCTTGGAGGCCGAAGTCAATGCCTGCCGAACCCAGATGCGCGCCAGCATGGCCGTAGTGGAAGAGCAGGCTACCGAATCGCGGCTCAGCCTGCGGGCGTGGGCAATCGAGCTTGCTACGCGGTGTGCTCATGCTGCGGTTGTGGCGACTGGCGGAGCGGCTAACTTGAGGGACAACCCAGCCAACCGATTACTCCGCGAATCCTTGGTCTTTTCGGTGAGCGCGCAGACTGGGCCGATCCGAGATGCGACACTTCACCGGCTTGTTCGTAGGTCCTTCGGCACCTCTGGCGAGCGAGTCACGTAAACTACAGTATCGAAGACTGCTAAACTTCGTCTGACTGCTGTAACCTGGAGCAAAACCTTGAAGAAAACTCTAACTCTGCTGGCGTTCGCCTCTGTCTCAATGGGTGCGTTCGCGCTCGTTCAGGATTCCCTCACCTTCGTGCGCACCTATAAGGATGGTGCCAAGGACGTTTACGATGTAACGGTAGTGACATCCAGCGTGACCGACCTGAGCTCGATGGGCCAGGGGGAGCAAACGATGGACGTCACCGTGAAGCAAACCGCCGAATACACCTACTCCGATCTGAAGGAAGACGGTACGGTCACGGTGACCTTCAAGTACAAAGATATCGACTACAAGATGGAAGGACCGATGGCCGAGATGATGGGCGGCGGCCAGGAAATGCCAAAGGAGATCACCGGTAAAGCGAAGCTCGACAAGTACGGGCGCATGCTGGAGCACAAGATCGACGACCAAAAGGTCGAAGGCATGATGGCGATGATGGGCGGTTCGCGCAACATGGACCCACTCTCGAACTTCGCCCTCCCGAAGGAGCCTGTGACCATCGGTAGCGAGTTCAATGTCGAGATGGTCGACCTGCCAATGTTCGAAAAGGGTAAGACCAAGATCACCGGCAAGGTGATCGGAAAGGACACCTACAAGGGGATTTCTGCTTACAAGATCGACTCGACGGGCACCATGCGCATGAACATGAACCTGAGCGAGATGATGAAGCAATCGGGTCAGGAAGTTCCGTTCAATATGACCATGGAAGGCGACGTCAAGATCAAGGGCACTTTCTGGGTGGAAGAGGGAAGCAACCGCCTCCTGAAGATGGACATGGCGACCACCACGACCGCCAACGTGAACCTCTCCGACATGGGCATGACGCTCCCGGTCACCACCGACACGGTCTATTCCGTGAGCCTCGTCACCGAATAACGCTCGCTGAACGAGTTCGAGTGCCCGCGCCTTTTTCTGGAGCGGGCACTTTTCTTTTGCGGCCGGGTGGCCATCTTTGCGATATAGTGCAGACATGTCACCCGAAATTGACGCACTCGCCAAACGGATTTACGACCTCAAGGAGGAGCTGTACAAGCTGCGGGCAGAAGCTCAGCCCGAAAAGGTGGAGGACTTCAGCTTCGAGGGCCCCGACGGCAGTGTGATGCTGAGCGCGCTCTTTGGTGACAAATCCGAGCTATTGCTGGTCCACAATATGGGCGCGAGCTGCAGCTATTGCACGCTGTGGGCCGATGGGTTTAGTGGGTACTTGCGGCACTTGGAAGAGCGGGCCTCCTTTGTCCTGGTGTCGCCGGATTCGGTGGAGAATCAGCAAAAGCTCGCCGCGGAACGGGGTTGGCATTTCCGAATGGTGCAGGATTCCACCAAGGATTTCAGCCGGGCGATGGGGTTCTATAACGAGAAAGACGGTTGGTGGCCGGCAGTTTCCGCGTTTCACAAGGACGAGAACGGCGTGATCTGGCGAACCGGAATGGACCACTTTGGACCCGGAGACGACTACTGCCTGGTCTGGCCGATGTTCAGTCTGTTGAAAGGCGGCGAGGCTGGTTGGGAGCCGAGTTAAGCTCGACGCATCATTTCTTAACATTCACTCGGCAAACTGGTCGAGTCCATGATGATCGCGATGTTGACGATGTCGGTTTCGGCTCAGCCGCTGGTGATTGCTCACCGAGGCGCGAGCGGGTATCTGCCTGAACATACGTTGGAAGCCTATTCGCTGGCCTATGGCCAGGGCGCCGATCTGATTGAGCCCGATGTGGTGCTGAGCCGAGATAACGTCTTGGTTTGCAGCCACGACCTCACGTTGGAACGGACCACCAACGTCGAGGAGGTTTTCCCCCTGCGCAAGCGAGCAGACGGGAAATGGTATGTCATCGACTTCGATTGGAGTGAGATAGAATCGTTCACAGTGGATGGTCCGTGGGTGCGGGGAACGTCGGCAGGCCACAAGGGTCTGCGTAAGGTGCGGCTATCCGAAATGGCCGCACTGCTGGAGCGGCTCAACGAAACGACCGGTCGCTCGGTTGGGATCATTCCGGAGCCGAAGAATGCGGCATTTCATCAGGCCGAGGGCAAGGACCTGGTGGCGGCGCTGGATGCGGCGGTGCGGAGCATGAAAGACCTTCGGGTCGTGATTCAGTCGTTTGAAGCCGAAGCACTGAAGAAGTTTCAGAGTTTGGGGACACCGGGCGAACGGGTCTTTCTGTTTTCGACCCTGCCAGCCCTAGAATCGGCGGGCGGCCTGGCGGGGGTGAAGGGG
>JALHPH010000229.1 GCA_022842565.1 Fimbriimonadaceae bacterium | reverse complement strand
GGAGCTCACCGCCCAGGTTTAACCCATGAGCGCACCGACCATGAACTCATCCGTTCTCGCCCACGTCGAGCCAAATTTCGGGCTCTTTCCCGGGCTGGAAGGGATGCGCAAGCGAGCTCTTGAAGCGGCGCAAACGGCGGGCTTCCCCCACCACGATAACGAGGAGTACAAGTACACCTCGCTGCGGCACCTGGGCGAGGTCGCCTGGAAGCCCGCGCAGGACTCTAACTTTCAAGCAGCCGATATCAACGCGCTCGGCGCGCTGACCGTCGATAGCCACCGCATTGTCGTGGTGAACGGCGTTTTCCGCCCAGAGCTCTCCACCATCCATGCGGTTGACGGGCTGGATGTCCTTCCGTTGGAAGTCGCCATTGCCGAGGGGTTCACCGACGGCAAGCTCGGCGCGCTGGCCTCATTGGATACTCAACACTTTTCGGTGACGGCCCACCTCGGCAAGCTGAAAAAGCCTGCCGTTCCGATGACCGCCGCACTGGCCACCGCACTCTTCACCTCCGGAGTCTATATCCGCCTCGCGGCCAACACCGTGGTCGAGAAGCCGATCAAGATTCTGCACGTCCATGAGGGCACCGACGTGGTCACGGCACCACGCGTGCTGGTGGACGTCTGCATGGGCGCAGAGGCAACTCTGGTTGAGTCGTACTACACCTTCGGCGAAAAGCGTGGGCTCACGCTGCCTGTGGTCGAGGTCTTCGTGGCCCCTAACGCCAAGCTGGAGCACATCAAGTTGCAGCGCGAGAGCATCGCGTCGCAGCACATCGCGCTCACCGAAGTTAAGCAGCAAGGGGATAGCTCGTACATCCACTTCAACGTGATCTTTGGTGGGGGCTTGACTCGAAACGATATCAACGTCTTCCTGGATGGCTCCAACACCCACCTTCGCATGGACGGCGTGACCTGCATCAGCGGCGAACAACACGTGGACAACCACACGCGCCTGGATCACGCCAAGCCCCACTGCGAGAGCTTCGAAATCTACAAGCACCTGCTGGACGAAAAGTCGACCGCCGTCTTCAACGGCAAAATTTTTGTCCACGAAGACGCCCAAAAGACCGACGCCAAGCAAACCAACCAGACCGTGTTACTCTCGCCGAATGCGGTGATGAACACCAAGCCGCAGCTGGAAATCTTCGCCGACGACGTAAAGTGTACGCACGGCGCCACCGTAGGCCAGATGCGCAAGGACGAGCTTTTCTACCTGCGCTCGCGGGGAATTCCTCTCGCGAAAGCGCGTGCGTTAATGGTCTATGCTTTCGCGGCCGAAGTCCTGGAGCTCATCTCGCACGAGGAGATCAAGCGATCGCTTGAGCAGTACTTGTTCGAGAAGTTAGGAGTCGACGGAGCGTAGGATGGCGGGTTCGGTCGGACAGGTTTCACTCCCGCCGGTTGAACTCGCCGAGTTTCCCATCCTTGCGCAAAGGGTGCACGGGAACCGCCTCGCATACCTCGATAACGCCGCCACCACCCAAAAGCCGCGCAGCGTCATCGAATCGATGACGCACTACTACGAGCACGACAACGCCAATGTGCACCGCGGCGTCCACCTGCTCTCGCAGCGCGCCACGGATGCTTTTGATGCTGCCCGCGTGAAGCTGGCCCAGTTCATCGGTGCGCAAAATCCCAACTCGGTCCTTTGGACGAAGGGCTGCACGGAGGCCATCAATTTAGTCGCTCAAACCTGGGGGCTGGCGAATCTTGGGCCCGATAAGCGGATTCTGCTGAGCGCGATGGAGCATCACGCCAATATCGTGCCTTGGCAAATGGTCGCCGAGCGTACGGGCGTAACCATCACTCCAATTCCTGTTTCGGATGAGGGCGTGCTCGACATCGATTGGCTTCGCGCAAACCTTGATGAAACCGTCGCCCTGGTCGGCGTAAAGCAAATTTGCAACGCGCTGGGCACGGTCAACCCCATTGGCGAAATCGCGACCATGGCCCATGCGGTGGGTGCGCTCATCCTGGTTGACGGCGCCCAAGCCCTCGCACACGCCCCCGCCAACGTCGTGGCGGACGACCTCGATTTCTACGCGATGAGCGCCCACAAGGCCTACGGCCCGACGGGAGTCGGCGCGCTCTACGTGCGCCCCGAAATCCTGCGCGACCTGGCGCCTTATCAGGGCGGCGGCGACATGATCCGCACCGTCAGCTGGGAGGGAACCACCTACAACGATCCGCCCAACAGGTTCGAGGCCGGAACCCCTAACATTGCGGGTGTGATCGGTTTTGGAGCTGCACTCGATTTCCTCACGCGCATCGGGATCGATCGCATTCACCTCCACGAAGAATCGCTCCTTGAGTACGGAACCTCTGCCCTGAGCGCCGTGCCCGGGCTCACGCTGCGCGGTACCGCGCCCTGCAAAGCGGCCATCCTAAGCTTCACGCTCGATGGCATTCATCCGCACGATCTAGGGACGCTTCTGGATGGGCACGGCGTCGCCATCCGCTCCGGGCACCATTGCTGCATGCCGCTCATGAAGCGCCTGGGCGTGCCGGCCACTGCGCGCGCCAGCCTCGCCGTTTACAATACTCAACAGGACATCGATCAACTGGTCTTTGCGCTCCACGAAGCCAAGCGGGTGTTTGCCTAACATGGAACTCGAAAACCTCTATCAGGAGATCATCTTGGACCACGCCAAGAAGCCGCGGCACTTCGGACTGTTGGTCGATGCGACGCACCGCAGCGAGGGGCATAACCCGCTCTGCGGTGATCAAGTCACTCTGACCCTAGAGGTCCGCGATGGGGTCATCACTGAAATCGGTTTTGAAGGCTGCGGCTGCGCCATCGCGCTCGCCACTGCCAGCCTCATGTCCTCCGCGATCCAGGGCAAATCGACTGACGAGGCGCTGCAGTTTAGTCAGCAAGTGCTGCAGGCGGTCACCAGCCAATGCGACGACACCGAACCGCTGGGCGATCTGGCTGCGCTCACGGGTGTACGCCGGTTCCCAATGCGAGTGAAATGCGCCACCTTGGCGCTCCACGCGATCCAAGATGCACTCACTTCGGGTTCAATTGAGCGCAAATGAAGCGAGCCATCGTCTTGGTACTCGACGGCTGCGGGGCTGGAGCTACGCCCGACGCCGCACAGTTTAACGACCCGCACGGCCCCTCTACGCTGAAGCACACGTGGGAGGCCGCAGGCCACCTGAACGCCCCCACCCTGCAGTCCATCGGTTTCCTTGCCGCCGGAGGCATCCCTGGCGATACGGCACCGTATGCACAGTTTGGGCGGCTACGACCGCTCGGCATGGGGAAGGATTCGGTCACGGGGC
>JALHPH010000228.1 GCA_022842565.1 Fimbriimonadaceae bacterium | reverse complement strand
GAAGCGCTGATTACGCTCGCCAAATGCTTTGCCGAACCGCTCCGCATAAGCGCCGGGGGTCAGCTTGTCCGCCTCGGCGCCCTGGATGGCGTGCAGCCGTACGGCTGACTCCAAGCTCGCAGCGAGCATCGATTCCTCGCCCGCGATTCTGGCGAATTCCGGGCTGAGATACAGCAGATCGTGCTGCTCAAGGGCAGCGCTGACATCGCGGATGGAACCGCGGAAACCAAGAACTTGGTCGCCCTGTGGCAAGAAAGCAATCACGCCATTCTCCTTGGCCCAAGACATGAGCTGACCTAGACTCGTCGGGGTCACCAGCGGCCGGTTTGAGAACCTGGCGACCACGGGCAGGTTGGCGCCCTTGGCCGCTGCCAAGAGGTCGGGTCGAAGCCCAGCCGGCAACCCCATCACCGCTTCATAGGGACCCAAGAGCGCATCACCCGTTGGGCTGAGCATGCTTGCCGGGAACAGGGAGGGCGAAACCTGGGCGGGGAGTTGAGCGAAGATCTTTCCAGAGCCAGCGGGCTGAGCAATGAAGTCTTGCCTCTGGACTCGGTCGCGCACAGAATCCTCGCTGAGTACAACGCCCCCCAAGCCCTCGCGGCGAAGCTCGGCAAGCGCCTCTTCCAGGGTGATGCCTTTCAGCGCGGCCGCTTCAGCGATAACGCTCGATTCCAGCAGCAGCGAGAAGGCTTTGTTGCGTGCTTCCACGCGGTGCCGCAGCCCTATGGAAAAGAGCGAGGCCAAGAGCACGATCAGCGCACCCGCCCAAAAGAGCCAACCCAACCGAGGAATGATCTTAAGCATAAAGCGTCCTGGCATTATGGACAGGGATGGCTAGTCAGCATCCGGATCCTGTTCGAACTCCTTGCCGGCCAGCGCCTTTTCGCGTCCCCCGATGATAAGTACCGTGACCATCCCAGCAAAAAAGCCACCGGCGTGGGCCCAGTTGGCGACTCCTTGCTGCGGGAAAACGATGTTTCCCAGGAACCAAATGCCCAACAGAATCCAAGCCGAAACGACTAGCTCCCAGAACAGGAACGGGAAGATGAAAAACCGAATTCGGTTGCCAGGGAAAAGCAAGAAGTACGCGCCGAGAACGCCGCCGATGGCTCCGCTAGCGCCCAACATGGGAATGCTGGAGGAGGGATCGACCCAGATGTGGGTCATGGTGGCCACGATGCCCCACAGAACGTAGTAAAGCGCGAACCGGACCGGACCGAGCACGGCTTCGAGGTTCTCGCCAAACACATAAAGGAACATCAGGTTCCCGATGATGTGAGCAAGGTTGCCGTGGAGAAACATCGAGGTGCAGAGCGTGACCAAGGATGTCGGGTCGCCTCTGCCTTCGAGGACCAGCATGATTTCGCGAGGTCGCACGGCAAGGTCGCCCAGAAAAATACTGGAGCCGAGGATGTTGCCGCCACGATCCCAAAGGTAAATCGCGATATTGAGCACGCAAAGCGTGACCGTGATCACCGGCCATTCTTTGCTTCGGGCGCTATCGCGAACAGGAATCATGGTTCGACCTTATCGATCCCAGAAGATACCTAGCTGGCTCTCACTTGCTGTGTAACCACGGTCGGTCCAATTGGTGATGCGACTCGCGTCGCGGGCCCAGTTGGCCGAGGCTGGGTAGACGTCGGTCCCTTGGCCATCGTAAAACAACCCAAGTGTGAGGCAGCGCACGCGCATCGTTCCCTTCGGGGCTTCCGCTGCGCGACCGAGAGTCAGCCCCGAGCTCTTGTATTGGTCGTTGCCCTCGAAGTCCAGGAAGGCTCCGATGCCGTTGGCATTCCCAGCGCCGAGGCTCAGGTTGGGGGCTTCATAGCGGTCCGCTCCCTGTCGATCCATGAGGAAGCTGAGCGAAAAGTCGTGCGCGGCGCCCTGGGCCATGTTGAGGGTCGCGGTGTAAGTGTCGTCGCCTGCGCCGTCCTCCAGCAAGCCAAATGCAAAGTGCGCAGATGCGCCTTGGACGTACCAGACGCCGTTGTAAGTGTCATCCCCGGTGCTATCCATGAGCATGCCGGACCCGCCCCAGTAGCCAATGCCCTGCGCAAAAACCCCTGCGCGGTACTGGTCGTCCCCCGCCGAATCCAGCAGCACGCCGATGCCGCCACTGGCGCTCTTGCCGTCGGTGTAGTCGGCTCGCCGACCCTGGCCCGCCCCCTGCGCCATGCTCACATTGTTCTGAGCGCTCTGTGGTGACGGAAAATCAACGACGTTGTTGTTTGCGTCATAGCGGTCGTTGCCTGCCCGGTCGATGAGGGCACCGAAACCCGCCACCCCACCAAAGCCCTGGACCGCGTTGAAACCAGAATAGCGGTCCTCGCCTACTTGGTCCTCAACCACTGCTATGCCAAAACTTGCGGCGCCCAAGCCCTCGGCATACACGTCGTAGATGTCGTTTCCGTCGGCGTCGGTGAGGATGGAGATTCCACCTTTGGCGCTGCCGACTCCCGGCGTGGCGGACCGATAGAGGTCATTGCCGCGAAGGTCAAACAGCATGGAGTAGCCAAGCGTTGCAGAGGCGGGGCCAAACTCCTTTGCTGTCTTTCTGGGTTCAAATTGGGCAACCGGCGTGCGCGCCAGGGCCGCGTGGCTCAGGTACTGATCGTTACCCATGCCGTCGATGACGACGCTCAGCCAGTTTTGCGAGGAACGGTTGGCGGGCAAACCGATGTACTGGTCGTTCCCGCCAGTATCAATGGCGAGCAGCACGGATGAATCCAGCTTAGAGTCGGTGCCGCCGGTCAGAACAATAGCGCCCCACGCAGTGTTAAGTTTCCACTCGAACTTTTCGGTTGCATCGACGCCAAGAAGAAACGTCCGCGCGGCCGTACCGGCAAGTGCAAGATCTTGACCGCCGGCCGAAAGGTAGGAAAGTTGAAGTCGCTCCTCATCCAGCGTTTGGCGGGCGAGGGCATCGCCCTCCAGCATGGGAGTACGAAGACGGTCAAAAAAACCTTCGGTATTTGGGATCGTCAGAAGCGCCGAACGGCGCATGGGGACCGTGTCGAGTGCAACTTGCAGGACCAGCGCCGCAGCCTGCTTCACCGGCTCGGGCAGCCTCGCCATGCTTGGGACGGCTTCCTTGATAAGTCCCTGAGCGCGCATCTGATTGAGGACTTGTGTCAAGCCGTCGCTGCGCTTGGCAATCTGCTCCGCGCGCTCAATCGGGTTGCCCAGGAGCGAGCGGCTCACGCCGTAGCCCAGCAACCGGCTTCCGGTCGAGATGACTTCCGCTGGGTTATCGGTGCTGCGTGAAAGCTCATCACGATAGTTTTGGGCCACATACGGAACGCGCCAAGGATGCGCCGAAAACTGCCGATACGCCAACGTTTCGAATTTGGGTTGGTAATAAAAGGGAACGGTCGCGGGGTCGAAC
>JALHPH010000227.1 GCA_022842565.1 Fimbriimonadaceae bacterium | reverse complement strand
CCCCGCCTTCACAGCCGACCAAACTCTCCCGAATTTATCGCCGAGTACACAGCGGCAATCGCCACGCGCAAGACCACAAAAGCTGGATCGGTCTTTACGCTTATTGCAGAGTATCGCTCATCTGCCGAGTTTGGTCAGCTCGCGGCATCAACCCGCGACTCGTACAACGGATACCTTAAGCTAATCGAGGCCGATTTTGGTGACATGTCGATCGCGGCGCTAGGCGACACACGGGTCCGAGGCGAGTTCAAATCTTGGCGCGACAAGATGGCAGCAACACCTCGAAAGGCTGATCTTGCTTGGACTGTGCTCGCGCGGGTGATGTCCTTCGCGAAAGACCGTGGTCGGATCGAAATCAATCCATGCGAGCGTGGTGGACGTCTGCATTCTGGTAACCGGGCGGACCGCGTTTGGAAAGACGACCAGCTCGACGCGCTCCTGGAAGTAGCGAACGAACGCATGGCACTCGCGGTGTCACTCGCATTATGGACCGGCCAACGCCAAGGAGACCTTCTCCGCCTTCGCTGGTCCGACTACGACGGCAATTGGATTAGACTAACTCAGTCAAAGACGGGGCGCCCTGTAGCGATCCCAGTTGCGAAAACGCTGAAATCTGTTCTCGACAAGACCAAACGCAAAAGCCTCTATGTCTTGGCGAGCGTCACCGGTGATCCGTTCACCTCCGATGGATTTCGCACTTCCTGGGGAAAGCTGTGCGCAAAGGCGGGTATACGAGGACTGACGTTTCACGATTTGCGTGGAACGGCAGTCACAAATCTTGCTCGGGCAGGAGCAAGTGTCCAAGAAATCGCGAGCGTTACAGGCCATAGCCTGAAGGACGTTTCCACAATTTTGGATCGTCACTATCTCGGCGACCGGGCAGGCTTGGCGGCGAGCGGCATCAAGAAGCTTGAGCGGAAACAAAAGCGAACAAAAACTGTAAACCAGCTGTAAACCGGTGCAGTTTGTTCTCCTCCGAACTCCGCTAAGTACTTGGAAGATTTGGTGGGCGCACAAGGACTCGAACCTTGGACCCGGTGATTAAGAGTCACCTGCTCTACCAACTGAGCTATGCGCCCGCACCAATCGGGCCGCGAGTTTTGGGCTCGCGGGAAGACGGCGGGGATAGCAAAGCACCCCCGCCCTGTCCAGCGTGGAATCCGCCCAAAAGGGGCGGAAACCCCTATTCTGCAAAGGCTTCTTCGCGTTTTTTCCGGATCGCGGGCAACAGCACCAGCACGAGCGCGAGCGCGGACACCAGAAGCAGGCTCGCGCTGATCGGTTCACGCACGAAGACCGTGGCATCGCCAAAGGAGAGCTGCATTGCGCGCGTGAAATACTGCTCCATGAGGCGCCCGATCACGAAGCCCAGAAGCAGCGGCGCCGGTTCGCACTCCAGCTTGAAGAGCACATAGCCGATCACGCCGCAGGCAGCCATGGTGAGCACGTCGAACGGATTGTTGCTGACCGAGTAAACGCCGATGCAGCAGATCGTGACGATGCCGGGGAATAGCAGGCGATAAGGAATTGTCAGGAACTTCACCCACATGCCGATCAAGGGCAAATTCAGCACGAGCAGCATGAAATTGCCGATCCACATCGAACTGACGACGCCCCAGAACAATTCAGGACGGTCGGTGACGAGCGTCGGGCCCGGAACGATGCGGTGAATGATCAAGGCGCCGAGCATCAGTGCCATGACCGGGTTCGACGGAATGCCGAGCGTCAGCATCGGGATGAACGAAACCTGCGCGCCTGCATTGTTTGCCGACTCCGGGCCCGCAACGCCAGCGAGTTTGCCCTTGCCGAATTCATGCGGCGTTTTGGAAAGCCGCTTCTCGAGTGAATAGGACGCAAACGCGCCGAGGATCGCCCCGCCGCCCGGCAGGATGCCTAGCGCCGAACCGACGGCTGTCCCGCGCAGGATCGGCGGGATCATTTCATTCAATTCGGCCTTGGTCGGAATAAGATCCAGGAAGCGCGACTTGATCGCCTCGCGCTTCGTCTCGTCCTCAAGATTGCGGATGATTTCGCCAATGCCGAAGATGCCCATAGAAAGCGCGACGAAATCGAAGCCGTCGAAGAACTCGGAATTGTCGAAGGTGAAGCGCGGTGCACCGGATTCGCTCGGGCCGACCATCGCGATCAGCAAGCCCAGCACGATCATCGCAAGCGCTTTCAGCAGCGAACCCTGCGCTAGCACGACGGCCGCGACAAAGCCCATCACCATCAGCGAGAAGTAATCGGCTGGCGAGAATTTCAGCGCCGCCGAGGCAAGCACCGGCGCGAAGCCAACGATCAGGAAAGTCGCAACCGTACCGGCGAAGAACGAGCCGATGGCCGAGGTAAAGAGCGCAAGCCCAGCCTTGCCCTTCCTCGCCATCTGGTGACCGTCGATCGCGGTCACAACGGATGATGTCTCACCCGGCAGGTTGATCAAAATGGCTGTAGTTGAACCGCCATATTGCGCGCCGTAATAAATGCCCGCGAGCATGATGAGCGCCGAGACCGGATCGAGCTTGAACGTGATCGGGAGCAGCAGCGCAATGGTCGCAACAGGGCCAAGGCCCGGCAGCACGCCGATTGCCGTACCTAACAGCACGCCGATGAAACAGTAGAACAGATTGTCGATCGTGACCGCCTGCGAGAAGCCGAGCGCGAGGTTCGCGCTCATGCCCGCGAAGAAGTCTGCGAGAAAGCCCATAATCTTTCTCCCTCGCTCAGTAACAGAAAGGAATGGATTCGCCGGCAACACCGAGCGAAATCAGGAGGGTACGCAACCACGTCCCACAAAGCGCAATCGGCAGCCCCAACCCCCAGATGAAAATCAGCCAGGAGAAAACCGTAAGAACGGCCGCCGTCGCGAGCGCCGAAACCATAGACCATTGACGCGTCGCGAAACAGCTTACGAAAGCCGTCGCGGCGATAGCCGGAATAAAGCCAAGGCCTTTAATCGTCAAACCAAAGAACACCGTCATGCCGGTGATAATGATCAATCCGCGCCAGGGAACCGGCGTCAACGCTTCACCCTTGGTGCGCAGACCGTTGAACAGAATTGCGATTGAGAAGATAAAAAGAAGCCCAAGCAAAATCAGCGGAAAGAAAGCGGGCCCAGGGCGCGCAACTCTTCCGAGCGGGAGTTCGACGATTCCCGCCGCGAACACACCACACACGGCAAGCAGCACAATGCCCGTGTAAAAATCTTTCGGATTTGAGACGCCGCCGAGGCCGCCATCACGGCTGAGTATAAAGAAGGCGGCGGCGAGATAACCCAAAATCAGAGGAAGCAGTACGTACCAGCTAACTTCAATCGACCGCAGATAAAACAAAGCGCCAATAAGTGCTGCGCCGATCACGGCAATTATTACAGCGAGCGGATTTGTCGCTTTGCTGGTTGTGCTGACCATATTTC
>JALHPH010000226.1 GCA_022842565.1 Fimbriimonadaceae bacterium | reverse complement strand
ATCCGAAGAGCGAGTCGGACAGCCCATCATTTCCGCAATTGGCACAGAGACGCTTCTCCTGACTCCTTCTCATATGCCGCTCGGCATGAGGTACAAGTCCCCGGAAGGAGTCTCGGTCGTAAGGTTTGAAACTTCGGTTGACCGATGGGTACTCGAGGTGGACACGCAATATGCGGGAACGCGAGTTGCGGGCCGGACTGTATTCCATAATGAATCGCTGCAGGACGACTGGCGCATAGCCGAAAACCTGGCTCGCCGTGTCATCGGACGCTTCGCTGCGTACGAATCGACAGCTGCACCTGCTGTTCGGGTGGGCTCCACCCAAGTCGCTGCTCGCCGAGGTGTTCGCGGAAGCATTCATATTAAGCTGCGTGATTGGGCGATCGCAAAAGGCTACACGCTCCATTCCAATAGCGTAACTTCTATGGCGTCATTCACGGTTGGCGGGCGGCAAATCATACTCCCGTTGGCCTCGAATAAGATCAAAATCGGCTCACAATGGATGAGCGCCCCAGAGGTAAGCATGCTTTATAGCGGTGAGTGGTACGTGCCTAGCTCGCTATTGGATGCTATTGACTAAGATTGCCGCGGAACACCGCGGCGCAATCTTTCGGCAAAGGCCTTTCGAAACTTTCCGACCTTTGGCGCGACCACGTTCTGGCAATAACCGTGGTTGAACTGCATCTTCTCCCACATCGAAGCCTGCTCGAACTTCTCCAGGTAATTCTGGTGGTAGTCCTCGGCGGGATAGAACTTGGTGAGCGGCTCGAAGGTGGTGACGATGGGATTGGGCCAGAGTCCAGCTTGCTGGGTCTCATCGCGAACGGCGATGGCTTCTTCTAGCTCTTGCGGGTGGGAATGGAACACAACCGAGCGGTACTGGGTGCCTACGTCGCCGCCTTGACGGTTGAGAGTCGTGGGGTCGTGGGCCACAAAGAACATGCGCAGCAGATCGGCGCGCGAAATCACCGCCTCGTCGAAGGCGACCTTGATGACCTCGGCGTGCCCAGTTGTGCCAGCGCAAACTTCTTTATAGGTTGGATTCAGCGTCTCTCCGCCGGCATAGCCGCTAATGACGCTTTCGACCCCATGCAGGTCGCGAAACATGGCTTCTACGCACCAAAAGCAACCGCCGCCAAGAACAAGTTCCGCCATTGTGATACTGCATACGCCTTAACAGGCGCGGGTGTTCGCGGCGCTATCGCCTAAAGAATTCCGTTACGTTTGGCTTGCGAGAGCCGGATGGCGTAGCGGATGGAGTCGTACACCCACCAGATCATGGCCGCGAGGAATGCCATCAGGTTAAGGCCCGTATAGAGGTTCACCCCGAGCGGCAGCGAGAGGATCAGTAGGATGAGCAGGATGATGGATATACCGATGCCGGTATTGGCTGCGCGGGCGTTGGCCGGGTACCAAATTTCGGGGTCCTCTAGAGTCGCCTTGATACGCAGGCCGTACCAGTCGTTTGGCTTGATCCGCCCCTGAGAGAGCGGAATGTGAAGGGCGATCAGCGTCACGCACGCACCGGCAAGACTCAGAAAAAGGGTCCATTTTGGATCCATAAGTTATGTTACGGTTTTGCCCCGGGCGCGCGTTGCGTGCTCGGAATCTGCCGCGCAACTCCCTCAGCGAACTCGCGGCCCTTGTCAACAGAATTCTCGGAGTCTTACCGCGCCCGCGCTAGTTCCACGATCTTAGTCGCTACTTCTTCCGGCGTCAGGCCGTAGGTCTCGACCACGGTCACGCCAGGGGCCTTGGTGAGCGGGGAATCCTCGCGCGTGTAATCGCGGTGATCGCGTTCGGCGATCTGCTTCATCAGCTCTTCATAGGTGATCAGCTCGCCGCGCGCAAGCAGCTCCGCGTGGCGACGCTTCGCGCGCTCCTCCATGCTTGCAGTCAAAAACACTTTAACCTCGGCATTGGGCGCGGTCACAGTGGTCGTGTCCCGACCCTCCAGCACAACGCCCCCGACTTCCACCATCTTCTTTTGCCTATCGGCCATGAGCTTGCGTACATCGGCGTGAGCGCTCAGCGCGCTGGCCAGCTCGCTGATGGCGGGAGAGCGAATGAGGTCGGTGACCTCCTCCTTGCCCAAGAAAACCGGTTGAGGATCGCCCTCGCCGAATCGGATCTCGAAAGGGCGGGCCAGCTCGGCGGCGCGTTCTCCATCGTCGGCGGTCAGGCCGTTTCGCTGGGCCAAGAGCGCCACACAGCGGTACATTGCGCCGGTATCCAGATAGCGCAACCCCATCGCGCTCGCCACCATCTTGGCGACGGTCGACTTGCCCGCACCTGCGGGCCCATCAATGGCAATAACCACGTTAAGCGAACTGCTCCAAAAACCTTAAGTCGTTTTCCAGGAAGAGCCGGAGGTCGTCCACGCCAAAGGCCATCATCGGGATGCGCTCGACGCCCAATCCAAAGGCCCAGCCGGTGTACTTTTCTGTATCAATGCCGTATCGGCGCATGATATTGGGATGGATCAACCCAGCCCCGCCTAGCTCGACCCAGCGACCGTTGAACAGCTTCGGCGTCGAAATCGCGTAGTCCACTCCCGGTTCGACAAAGGGGAAGAAGTCAGGCCGGAACCGGACCTTGGCATCGCCGCCAAACATGGCGGTGGCAAATTGCCGCAGGGTGCCCTTCAGGTGCGCCATCGTCACGTTCTCGTCGATCATAAAGGCATCGACCTGGTGAAAGGTGTGCGAGTGAGTTCGGTCCACGGCCTCATTTCGGAAGGTTCTTCCGACGGTGAAAAAGCGGAACGGGGGCTTCTGGGTCTCGAAGATGTGAGGTTGCAGGGCCGTGCACTGGGTGCGCAGCACGTGCTGATCAGTCACGTAGAACGTGTCCTGTTCGTCCATCGCCGGGTGATCGGGCGGGTAGTTCAGCGCGGAGAAGTTGTAGTCGAAGTGCTCCAGCTCGGGGGACTCGCGGTACTCAAATCCCAGCCCCACAAAGACCTCTTTGATGCGGTTGGTAGTGAGCTGCAGGATGTGTTCGCGGCCGGCGGTGGCGCGGCGCTCGGGCATGGTGATGTCGATGCGCTCGCGCTCAAACTGCTCGGCACGTTCGGCGGCTTTCAGCTCGTTTTGGCGGGCCTGGATCGCCTCTTCCACTTTGGCTTTGGCGGCATTGATGGCTGCGCCAAAAGCGGGCCGATCATCGGCGGGGAGCTGGCCCATTTGCCGCATCAGCAGCATCAGATGGCCACTCTTGCCTAGGAACGCCAGTTCGACCTCGCGAAGGGCCTTGGTGGAATCTGCTTGCCCGATTGCCGCCAAGGCCGCTTGCTCTTGTGTGGAAATGTCACTCATCCAGCGCTAAGAGTATCCCATTGGTGCCGGTCTCGGCTTTAACGCTGGCTCCAATTCCGCAACAATGAGCTCTCGGAGCTTAGTTCACCGGCTTCAACCACAGGCAGATAAATCTTG
>JALHPH010000225.1 GCA_022842565.1 Fimbriimonadaceae bacterium | reverse complement strand
GCTCAGTTCAGCTTCCTTTTCGGCGAGGACCGCTAGCATGGCGTAATCGGTCCAGTCCACGCGGACCGGAGTCATGCTCACGTAGCCTTCGTTAACGGCATAGACATCGGTGTTGGGATCATTGGTGCGCATGACCACCACGCCGCCTTGCCAGAAATAGGTGCGACCCCAGGGGTCCGAGCGCTCCTCCACGCGGTCTTCATAAACCCGCTTCCCTTTCGCCGTCCAGCGCGAGCCATTGACTTCTTGATAGGCAATCGCAGGGATGTTCACGTTGATAAGCGACCCGTCCAGGGTCGCGGCGATTTCGGCCAGGCGAGCGAGGTTTTCTTGCACCCAAAGTTCGCCTGTCTCGAAATGCAGAGGCGCGCCGTCCACAAAGGTCGCCATGCTGAACGCGATCGACGGGATCCCGTTGATGACGCCCTCCAGGGCGCCCGCGACCGTGCCGCTATAGGTCACATCAAATCCTAAGTTCGGACCGTTGTTGATGCCGCTGAGTACCAAGTCGCAACCCTCGGGGTACGCGATTGTGAGGCCTATGTTCACGCAGTCGACCGGGACGCCGTTCACTTCGTACGCCTCGATGTTCTCCAGTCCGGGCAAATGTGCCTCGCGGATTCGGAGTGGGTCACGCAGGGTCATGCTGTGTCCGCAGGCGCTGCGTTCGCGGTCTGGGGCGACCACTTTGACGGTTCCCAGTTGCTGCGCAGCCCGTGCCAAGGCGAAGAGCCCGGGTGCCCGGATGCCGTCGTCGTTGGTGATGAGGATGCGCATGGCTTGGCTGTTAGTTTAGCTGGTTTGGAGCTAGGCGCGGGCGTAGCGTTGCTGCAATTCAGGCCATGTGCCGTGCTCGATCGCCTGCCTTATCTCAGCCATGAGCCGGGCATAAAACGAGACATTGTGCAGCGTCGCCAGGCGCTGGCCCAGCATCTCTTTGGCTTTGAAAAGATGGCGGATGTAGGCGGCCGAGTAGCGATCCACCGGTGGAAACAGGCTCGCCGGATCGTGGGGCCCCATGTGCTCTTCCCACTTCTTGTTCAAGACGTTCACTCGCCCATTCAGCGTGTAGAGCGTGGCGTGGCGCGCCATGCGAGTAGGGAGGACACAGTCGAAAAGGTCCACGCCGCATCCCACGGCGTGCAGGATATCTTGAGGGTGGCCGACGCCCATCAGGTAGCGCACTTTTTCCTTCGGAAGCAAGGGCGCTGCAAATTTCACCACTGGGTACTGCATCTCCGTCGGCTCTCCCACGCTCACTCCGCCAATGGCATATCCCTCAAACGGCAACGAGGCCATTAACTGAGCGCTTTCTTGTCGCAGGTCCTCGTGGACGCCTCCCTGCACAATCCCAAACACCGCCTGACCCTCGCGGCGCGCGGCTAGATTTCTCGGCGCCCAAAGGTGGGTTCGCTGCATGGCGCGGGCGGCTTCCTCGCGGGTGCACGGATAGGGTGGGCATTCGTCCAAGCACATGCTCATGTCGACTCCAAGCTGGCCCTGGATTTCGATACTGCGTTCGGGTGACAGGAAGTGCTCGGACCCGTCGAGGTGGGATTTGAACCAAACGCCTTCATCGTTTAGGCGGCGCATGTCCGAGAGCGACATCACCTGGTAGCCACCGCTATCAGTGAGAATGCTGCCCGCCCAGTCCATGAGTTTGTGCAGCCCGCCGAGCCGTTCAACCCGCTCGCTGCCGGGCCTAAGCGAAAGATGATAGGTATTCGAGAGCACCAACTCGAAGCCCATGGCTTCCAGATCTTCGCTCCCAATGCCCTTGACAGTCCCCTGCGTGCCCACTGGCATAAATGCCGGGGTCTCGACCTTGCCGTGCGGGGTGGTCAGCCTGCCGCGACGCGCCCCGGTATGCGGGCAGATCGCGAGCAGTTCGTAGGTGACGCTGGGCATAAGGCCCAATCATTATGGCGCTTGCGACGTTTGTTCACTCTGCGACGTTATTCACCAATGATGAACCGATGGGCGATCGTTTTTGGCGCACTTGCGACGGGCTTGCTGGCGGGCTGCAACGCGACGCAGCAACTGGCCGATGAGACCACCCAAGCGCGCAAGGACTTTGTGGAAGGTGCTAAGCAGGAAATCCAGTCTGCCGTGCCGACCGATGTGCAAAAGCACTGGGACACTCTCCGAAAAAAAGGCCCTGAAATGGCGGCGGCGGTGACCCAAGTTGAGCAGATCACACGCAGCATTTTGGAGGGCCACGGCATTGCGGTTCCGCAGCGCGAATGGGTGGAGCAGCAGTTGAAATCGCAGAATCCGGACTTGGCGAAAATGATGCAGCCACTGGTGCAACTCACGGCCACGGAGGTTCCAGCCGCCCGAGAATGGGCGCAAGGCATCATCGACCAACAGCTAACCACCGCCAAAGGCGACGCCCTGACTGGCTGGCAAAAGGTGAAAGCCGCAGTTGACCAAGCATTGGCGGGTGGGAACTGACCCAGTATTTTAAACGTACTAGACAGTAAGCTGAATGGAGCTCACACTCCAACGGGGGACCCACTTGATGGGGCGAATCGGTAGCACTCCGAAGGGTAACTCTTGGCCCTAGCCCGACAGCTAACCCCGTAGGCGCATCAAGGGCCAGGGCATCACGTCCTGTCTCACCGAACTCAACCACAACGGAGGAAAGTGAATGAAACTGACACACCCGCTTGAGCGACAACTCGAACAACTTGATCGTTCGTCCGCCACGATCGTATCCCGCGCACGCTCTGCCATCCGCATGGCGCGCGACCAGGAACACCACGCCCGCGCCCTAACCGAACTCGCCTTCGCGCTGAAAAAGCTGGGCAAGTTTGAGGACTCGAAAAGGGTATCCAAGACCGCTGCGGAAACCCTGAACCGCGTCCAGACCATTCGGGACCGTGCGCGCGCTTGGTTCAAAAAACCTGCAGAGCGGCTTGGATTTGAGTACGGAAAACAGCCAGAGAGTGGATGGGTCAGTGGGATGCCGGACTCGCCTTGGCGTCCAGGGGAAACGAGCTAGACTGCGGGACCGGAGAGATTATATGTCTGAAAACATGGAACCATGGCGCAGTTTGGATGGGAGCGAGGGTTTTGTCTGCCAACCTTTCATCCATATCATTTTTCAAAGAGGGCCAGTCGATAAGGTCGGCATCAACGGGACCCGGATAGAGGACGTGATTGAAGTCCTCATCCAGCGATTGCTGGACCATCAGGGTCGTGAACTAGAGTGCGAGGAAAACGCCATCGCGCTGAATCATCTGGATATGGCCCGCGAAGCACTGATGCTCCGGCGAACCCGCCGCGAAGAGCAAGGCACGCTCAATACTCGCCTTGCCCACGAGAGCGCCGAACTCGTCAAGTAAACGCACGAGCCCAGACAAACAACTCTGGGCTTTTTTAGTTAGGGACGGGAACATTTGCGCACGCAAGCAAGTTACTGTACGTATATG
>JALHPH010000224.1 GCA_022842565.1 Fimbriimonadaceae bacterium | reverse complement strand
GAAGCCTATCAGATGGTCCAAATCATGAACTAAGCCGATGGTGCTTGATCAGCAAGAGATGAGGCGGGGTCGCTGGTTGCAGTGCAATCAGAGGACCCCGCTTTTTGAATCGCCCTCACAGGAATCCAGAGCAACGATTTGGGAGCCGGGCGAGCACTACCGGCTCGTTGAAAACACGCTCCTAGAGCATGCCGTGTTGGTGGAGGGACTGCTCGATGGATACCGGGCCTGGCTACCGCTTCATGCCGCTGAACAATTGGTGCCCACCGAATCCAGATTCACCCGTGAAGAAGCGTCGGTTCAGCTCAGTGAAGCCCATATTCAGGCGACGATTGGATTTTGCGTAGACGCCGGAGAGGTACCGCATTGCTACGGCTGGGGCGGAAACCACGGTCCCGATTACGATTGCTCCGGTTTGATGCAGGCTGCCTATCGTTCGGCACATGTTCTTTTGCCGCGCGATGCCTACTTGCAGGCCAACTTTTGCGAGCCGACCGATTCGCCAGCGCGCGGGGACCTTGTCTTCTTCGGCAACGAACGCGTGACCCATGTCGGTTTGATGATCAGCGAGACGCGCTATCTCCACTCAAGCGGCGCGAAAAACGGTCATGACGGCATTGCAGAGGACGACCTAAACGGAGAAAATGCAATTGCGCGCCACTACCGTGAGCTCCTCCGGGGCTTCGGGCGGATCACGCGGACGTTAGTCGTGCGTCAACTGCACTGAGAGCCGCTCCACAAGGTCATCCACCATTCCATCCATCCCGCCGCTCGTCATGATCAGCACGGCCTGTGAGTCGCCCGAAATCTGCGCCATCATCTCGTCCACCGTCTGAGCCGAGTAGCACGGGCAGCCGTTGCCGCTCGAAATCGCCTCGAAAATCTGGTCCGGATTCAGGAGCTTAGATTCGCCGTCTGTCTTGAAGTTGGGTGGTCGAACAACCGTCACCGCATCGGCCGCTGCGAACATTCCCGGATACCATTCAAGGGCACTCGGCGAGCGGAAGCTAAAAGTGTGCGGCTGAAAGATGGCATGCAGCCGATGGGTCGGGTAAGCATCGCGCACTGCTTGAAGTGCCGCCATCGCCTTGGCGCGGCTGCTGCTGAGGTCCTCGTACACCACACGGTGATCGGTAAGCACCTTGGCTTCCAAACGCCTCCGCAGCCCACGGTAGGTGGCGAGCGCCTCGCGGAGGGTTTCGGGGCTTATTTCGGTGACTTGCAACGCCGCAGCCACTGCCTGAACTGCGTTCTCCACGTTGTGGCGCCCGAGCATCGGCAGCGTGAACGCACCCCAATCGGTGCCGTGTACCGTCAGCCTGAAGGTGAGAACAGGCCCGTGCTGCTCCACGTCGTGAGCACTGACGAAAGCTGACTTGTCGTCCAGCCCCGTCCAGATCACCGGAGCCTGCGACCGCGCGGCCAGTTTGACTAGGTGCGCGCCGGATTGGCTAAGGATGAGGCAGCCAGCGGGCGGAACGCGGTCCACTAGCCGCTCAAATGGGGCCAGGTAGCTCTCCAGCGTGGGGAAGACGTTGAAGTGATCGTGCTCGCCTGAGGTGATCACCGTGATCTGCGGGTTGTAGTACTCAAACTTTGAGGTCGGGTCCCAGTTCGCGCTCGGGTACTCGTCCCCCTCCAGAACGTAAATTTGCCCCTCTCCTAAACGGGCGTTGGTAGTGAAGTTGCTCGGCACCGCCCCCACAAAGAATCCAGGGGCCATCCCAGCTTTGTCCAAAATCCACGCGGTGAGCGCGGTGGTTGTCGACTTGCCGAAGCTGCCGGCCACGACGATGGTCTTGGCGTTCGCGGTCAGTTCCTGCACCACTTCGGGGTAACTCGCCACGCGGACCCCTCTCGCATCGCGGCGGCGAAAGGCCTCAGCAACTTCAGGGTTCGCCTCCGTCAGCTTGGCGTGCTTGCCTACGACGATGAGGTCCAATTCTGCTGGAATGTTGGCCACGGCATGGGGCGAAGTGCACGGAATCGCGTTCTCGCGCAAGAGATCACTGACGGGCGGATAGAACCCCTCATCTGAGCCAGAGACCTCCCAGCCTGCTTCGCGCATCATCAGCGCCACGCCGCTCATCCCCGCGCCACAAATACCGATAAAGTGAACTCGCTTCGCCATGCTGTCTCTGTTAGGAAAGACGAATGACGAGAGTCCCGAGTCGCTCGTCGCGCACCTGCACCCTGTGCCCCGCCAAAAGCGGTATCGAGGTCCTTAAGCCCTCAATGGGCTCGCTCAGCAAGAGATCGCCCGGCAGAAGGGGGGATTTCCAGCTGGCGGCAGCCGCCATATCTTCAAAGGGCGGCAAAGGCGTTTCCACTTCGCTCACGGCTTGGCTGTCCAGAAGCAACGTGAGCTTCAGCGGTTGGGTGGTGTCCCATTCTTCTGGCGTCGTCAGCACCGGGCCAAGGCCAAGAACCGTGTCCCAGCCCATCGGCTGGCCCGGGTGTTCGAAGCTAAGCGCTAAGCTATAGGCCAGCACGATTCCTTGCGTTTCATCGTGATCGAGTTGGCTGCCACCCTGGGCCAGCGCCGCAGCAACGTGCGCCTTGACAACG
Source organism: Fimbriimonadaceae bacterium (assembly GCA_022842565.1). Classification (GTDB taxonomy): domain Bacteria; phylum Armatimonadota; class Fimbriimonadia; order Fimbriimonadales; family Fimbriimonadaceae; genus JAFLBD01. The sequence continues at coordinate 866 of JALHPH010000224.1, read as the reverse complement.
AGCCCGCCATATCCGAACGGCGGCTCAAACTCGGCGAGCGGTCCGAGCAACTGCCCGGACTGCCGATAAATCCACTCCCATCCGCCGCCAGCGCCACGCCGAAACGCGCGTACGGTCGGTACCGAGGCCAGCGGCGGAAGTATCGCAATTGCGCTCAGCTCATGAATCCCAATGGCCTGCTCGCCATTGGTTTCATAGATTCGGTTCTCGTGAAGGATGCCCGAGCGTTGTTGCTGGGGTGATTCGCGCAGGATAAATCGGCAAAGTTGCATAGCTGAAAATTGGGCGAGTCTGCGATGGTCCGCAGACTCCCAGAAATCTACCAGGTCCGGACGGGCCGCGGATCAGTCAACGAAGCCGAGCCAGCGCTTCAGTTTATAGACTGTCGTGTCGCGATTCAGCCGGGCAATGGCCACTGTGAGCGGAACGCCTTTCGGGCAGACCTTCACGCAGTTTTGAGCATTGCCGCAACCTGTCATGCCCTCTTCGGTGGTTAGGAAGTCAAGTCGGTCGTTCGTCAGAGCGTTGCCGACCGGGTGCATGTTAAACAGCAGCGCTTGCCCAATCGCGGCCGGGCCAACAAATTCCGACTTCTCATTTATCTGGGGACAGGCTTCCATGCAGCAGCCGCAAGTCATGCAGCGGGATAGTGCATAGCGCAGTTGGCGCACGTGATCATCTTGCGCCTGAGCCATGCCAAGGTCATACGATCCGTCGATGGGCACCCACGCCTTCACCTTCTTCAAATTCTCGAACATCTTGGAGCGATCGACGGACAGATCGCGAACGACCGGGAATTTCTTCATTGGCTCAAGTTTGAGCTCCAGAACATCGCCGTTTTGAACTCCGACGTCATCGACCAGTGC
>JALHPH010000223.1 GCA_022842565.1 Fimbriimonadaceae bacterium | reverse complement strand
CCCGCCTCCAGAGGATTGTAAAACGCATCATGCCTTCCGTCGGCAAAGTCATTCAAGTGTTGGGTCCCGTTGTGGACTGCCGGTTCTCCGTTGATGGTCTCCCTGCGATCTACAACGCTGTCAAGATTCGCGATGAAAAGCGCGGCATCGATCTGACGTGCGAAGTGGCACAGCACCTTGGCGACGACATTGTCCGCACCGTGGCGCTCGCAAGCACCGACGGTCTGGTCCGTGGCATGGAGGCCGTCGATACCGGCTCCGCCATTCAGGTGCCGGTCGGCGACGCAACCCTCGGTCGCGTTTTCAACCTATTGGGCGAGCCCATCGACATCCTGGAGCATGGCGAGCATGCTGGCACCGCCGATGAACGCGCCGCCAAGGCAAAGGTTCTGAGCGAAGCCCCCCGACTCCCCATCCACCGCACTCCCCCCAGCTTTGCAGACCAAAGCGTGAAGGTGGATCTGCTACCCACCGGCCTCAAGGTCATCGACCTGCTGGTCCCATTCAATAAGGGTGGAAAGATCGGACTCTTCGGTGGTGCGGGTCTCGGAAAGACGGTGACGATTCAAGAGCTGATTCGAAACATCGCCGTGGAAGCCTCCGGTGTGGCTATGTTCGCCGGCGTGGGCGAGCGCACCCGCGAAGGAAACGACCTCTGGCTCGAAATGAAGGAAGCCAAGTTCACCGACAAGGACGGAACGATCAAGTCGGTGATCGACAAAACGGCAATGGTCTTCGGCCAGATGAACGAGCCGCCCGGAGCCCGTCTCCGCGTTGCTCTGACGGCGCTGACCATGGCCGAGTACTTCCGCGACGAAGTCGGCAGCGACGTTCTCATCTTCGTCGACAACATCTTCCGATTTGTGCAAGCAGGTTCCGAGGTTTCGGCGCTTCTGGGACGTATGCCGAGCGCTGTGGGTTACCAGCCAACGCTGGCTACCGAAATGGGCTTCCTCCAAGAGCGCATTACCTCGACCACCAAGGGTTCGGTCACCTCGGTACAGGCGGTCTATGTGCCTGCAGACGACCCCACCGACCCCGCTCCGGCGACTACCTTCTCACACCTTGACGCATACATTTACCTGGAGCGATCCATCGCTTCAAAGGGCCTCTTCCCGGCCGTGGACCCGCTGGCATCCACCTCGAAGAACCTCGACCCGATGGTGGTGGGCGAGGAACACTACAGCGTCGCTCGCCGCGTTCAGGTGATTCTGCAGCGCTACCGCGAACTGCAAGACATCATCGCCATTCTTGGTATCGACGAGCTTTCGGACGACGACAAGTTGCTGGTCTCGCGCGCTCGCAAGATCGAACGCTTCATGTCGCAGCCGTTCTTCGTCGCCGAGCAGTTCACCGGCAACCCAGGCAAGTTTGTGCCGCTGGATGAAACCATCCGCAGCTTCAAGGAGATCGTCGACGGTAAGTTGGACGACGTGCCCGAGCAAGCATTCTTGTATTGCGGTGGCCTCGAAGATGTCATGGAGAAGGCAGCCAAGCTCCGCGCGGTCTAACCTAGAACTATGGCGAACACGTTCCAGCTTTCGGTCGTTGCCCCGGATCGAACCGTTGTCGAAAAGGAAGTGATCTCACTGGTCGCTCCCGGCTTCAACGGCTATCTGGGTGTGATGGCTGGGCACTCGCCGCTGATTGCCGCTCTGCTGACCGGCCTGCTGGAATACAGGGACACCAGTTCACAACAGCACTTTGTCGCCATCACGGGTGGGTTCATGGAGGTCGATGCCAAGAAGGTCATCGTCCTTGCGGATTCCGCCCAGCTGGCTCAAGAGATCGACGTGCGAGAAGCTGAAGCCGCCCTCGACCGAGCTCGCAAGGCTCTCCGTGGTGAGGATTCGACCATGACCGCCGAAGAAGCAACCGCCGAAATCGAGCGAGCCGTCGTTCGGATCAAAGCCGCGCGTCTGAAGTAACCTAAGCGCTTCTCTCATGCGCAAAAAACGATCGGTTCTTCAGTACGCGATCTATCTGCCCACCCTGATGATGGTGGGTCTGTGGCTCGCCTCTAAATCTCGCCCGGGTGGGTGGGACGTCACTGTTCCTCAAGCGCTAACCCAGGTCACAGCGCTGGTCGCCCTCAACCTGTTCGGCATTCTGTTGCTCATTGCTTCGCGCAGCCGTAGCATCGAGCGGATTTACGGCGGGCTTGACAAGTCGTATCGGCTCCACGGTCAGCTTGGGCGCGTGGGTTTCATCTTGATGGTGCTGCACCCGCTGTTGCTGATTCCGCACTACCTGATGACCGGGAAAAACCCAGTTGATCTTTTCTGGTTCACTGACTTCTGGCCGCGCAACGTGGGCATCGTCAGCTTCTACCTTTTCATTCTACTGATCGCCATCACCCTCTACCGGAAGCTTGAATATCAGCAATGGCTGACCACCCACAAGTTCCTCGGGATTCCGTTTGTGCTGGCGTGCATCCACACATTGAACGCAAATAGCGACGTGAAAGCATACGAACCACTGCGGGATTGGGTGGTGTTCTGGTTCATCGTTGGCACGTTGGCTTGGCTCTATAAGACGCTGTTTTATGAGAAGACCGCGAAGAAATATCGCTATGCCGTTGCGGCTCTGGAGGGCAAGGGGCGCGGAATTTGGGAGTTGCGCCTTCGCCCAACCGGCGCGCGAATGAACTTTGAACCAGGAGAATTTGCCTTCATCAGCGTTCGCGGAAACCCCGCCGTTCCGACCGAGCTCCACCCGTTCTCCATTTCCTCAGACCCGGTGCGACACCAAGTCCGTTTTAGTTTCCGCGAGGCGGGGGACTTTACGCGCAAGCTCACACAGACCCAAGAGGGCGACGAGGTTATCATCTATGGACCCTACGGCGAGTTCACCAGCTTTAATTTTGATGCCTCGAAGCGGCAAGTCTGGATCGCCGGCGGCATCGGCATTACTCCTTTCCTGAGCATGCTGAGTCACGAGAGCCTGAACGGCGACCCCAAGCACGTGACTCTGATCTACGGCGTGAAAAGTAAAGAGGACGCGGTTTATGCCGATGAGATTGACTCTCTTGTGGCTGGCCACGAAGACGAGATCCGCGTCATTCAACATTGCTCCGACGATCAGGGCTTTCTCACGGCCGATTTTTTGGCCCAAGAACTTGGTGATTTGAATGGCACACTTTTTTTGATGTGCGGGCCGCCAATCATGATGAATGGCATAAAAAAGGGGCTCATCGCACGTGGCGTGAGCCCAGATCAAATCGACTTCGAAGAGTTTAACTTTGTATGATTTCGACTAGTTCTGAACCTGTGGCTGTGAGCAGCAGTTTGTTCACATAACCCAGCCACGGATGTTCGCTTTGGGCGGTGTCCACTCCGCGCAGATCGGGCAGAAGGAACCCAGCCGAATCCTTACGGGTCCACATCGAGATGGCCGCCAAGGGCTTGAGCTCTGGCTCGGAAGGGAGTTGGAAAACCGCAGCAGTGCCGGC
>JALHPH010000222.1 GCA_022842565.1 Fimbriimonadaceae bacterium | reverse complement strand
GATCGCGCGCATGCTGCGCGAGGCAGAAGCGCTCGACGCTGGGAGCATGAAGCCCAGCGAGCTCAATGAAGTCTATGCAGCGCGGATCGATGGGGTGAGCCTTCGGGCGCGCATCCCCAAGAGCGCAGGAATAAAGGCGCCGGTCGTGGTCGCTTTGCACGGTGCAGGAGGCTCCGAGAACATGTTCTTCGATTCGCTCGGCGCTGGCTTGGGTCCCCGCTTGGCGGAGGATCGTGGCTGGGTGTTTATCAGCCCACGGAGCGCGGGCAATTCGGTCGCGGCCTCGCTTAAGTGGCTGCGCGAAGTGCGCGGGGTAGAGCCCGGACCGCTTCTGGTGATGGGTCACAGCATGGGTGGCGGTCTGGCGGTTCAGAGCGGGAGGTCCACGCCAAAGGCGATCGCACTCTTCGCACCGGCCGCCAGCATGATCCCCACCGAAATGGCCAATACGCCTATTTTCTTGAGCGTCGGGGATGATGAACTAAGAATGCTGCAGGGCTCTTTCCAGCGGCTGCGAACCCAGCTCAACGCCGCGAGCACGATTAAGACCTACCCGAATTGTGAGCACCTGATGATCGTGGCGGACGCTCTGCCGGATGCCTTCACCTTCTTCGATAAGGTCCTGGCAGAGCAAAAGTAGTCTCAGGCGCGGGTGTAGGTGATGACCATGATTTGCGTCCACTCGCCAGCGTCATCTTGTACGAACGAGGTGATCGTCCGAGTGTTCTCATCAACTAGCGTGTGAACATCGCGGTAGTTCATATCGCGGTCTTCAGTGAAGTGTGGGCCCACGCAGTCAAGGGTCAGCACCTTCTGATCTGCGCTTAGGTGCCCGCTCGAATTCCAAAGGTGGGACGATACGTTCTGCACCCAAAAGCTCCGGAATTGCTTGGACGAAACATCAAATCCCACTCCAGTGACATAACTCCAGACGAATCCGCCCTCGCCAACGCTGTTTCCTTCACCAACAGCCCAAAGGCCGCCGAGAGTGCGAACAGACTCGGTCCCGATTGCGGTTGCACCGGTACCGTCGGGCGACATCATATCGGTGCTCACTTTCCACTCCCCGATCAAGTGCTTCAGCCATGCATGCTCTGGGAGCGGTTGCGTTCCCATCTGTTCAGTTTCACTCATACTGCTTTTCCTCGGGGTTTTGGATCCCCTTGCACGCCTAGGATACGGCCAAAATGTTACGGATTGTTCTGCTGTTGCGGGGTTTCCATCAGCGATTTGAGATCGATAATGAATCCGCCTCCGCTTGCTCCGCCGCCGCCCGCACTCACGCTGGGAAGCTTGCCATCCCACTTCTCGATCCACTCGCGAGCGATGACGAGAGAACCGCCGCTGATGCGGAGCGACTCGGCGTTCAGCTTGGCGGCTTCGCTCTGTCCTTTCGCGCGGGCGACCTCGGTTTGGCGCTGCAGCTCGGCTTGCTGCAGAACGAACTTTTGGCGCTCGGCTTCTTGCTGGGCGACTGACTTGGCCTCAATTGCCTTGTTGAACTCAGGGCTGAAGTCGAAATTCACGATCGAAAGACCGCTTGGGTCGACGATGATGTTGTATTGAGAAAGACGGCGCGTGATATCGGCCTCGACTTCACTCTTCACCTGTTGGCGGTTGCGAATGAGTTCCTCTGCGGTGTAGCGGCTGGTGACCACCTTCAGCGATTCTTGGACCGTTGGGTCGATGATGCGGGCCTTATACATGGTGCCGACGCTTCCATAAAGGTCGTCCACTTTGGCTTGGTCGATCCGGAAGTTCAGCGCAAGAACGGTGGTGACCACCTGCAGGTCACGGGAGGCTGCGCTCGCGGTGCTTTCTTCCTTTTGGGTTCGCGTTTCCATGAGAACCACGGATTGAACGCCTGGGACGACCATATGGATGCCCGGAGTCAGCGTGCCTTGGAGCGCACCAAACCGCAGCAGCACGCCGCTATAACCTGCGGGCACTTGCACAAAAGCTCCCCACAGTGAGCCGATGATCATGAATAGCAACCCCACAATGCCGGACGCCCACGCCGCCGGTTGCAAGTTCACCTTGCTACTGGTTTGCTTATTCAGCCCTCGCATCACAAACGAACCTACGAGGAGCAGGAAGCCCAAAAAGACAAATCCCATATCAATCGTTGATACGGGATAGCCTTCGTTAAGGATTCAGCGTAGGCTAGAAAGACCAACTTGTGCTGATGCCGGGATGTCGCATGCCGACCCACATGACGGTGAGGCTGGCGCGGGCGCCGGACCGGGTCACCAGCAGGTGCGTCTTGCGTCCATCCAGCATCAGGAGCGTGCTCCAGCCCGGCGCAAGCTCGGTGCTGATGCCCATGGGGTAAAGCAGCCGCTGCTCATAAGTGCTGTAACTTATGCCTGCATAGGCTCCGAAGCCGTCGAACGACTTTTGGAGCGTTGCAAAGTACGCCTGGTAGCCAGGAGGCGTGAAGATGCGGTCGCTGCTGGTGCCGAAACTCAGGCCAGGCAAGCCGTCCTTTTCAATCAGCGCAATCCAGTTGGCGGTTGGTGTCCACTCTCCAGCGGCGAGGTTGTATTCGAACCCGGCTTTGAGGCGTGGGTTGAGGTTGAACGCACCATTGAGCCTCCACCGTGGCCGTTTGGCCCTGGTGTCCACGTAGCGTAGCGTTAAGTCGCCGAGATTGTCTAGATTCCCCAAACCGAGGAATTTGCCTTCACCAGGTCATCCGGTTCACGTGGGGACTTGGGGTTCTTCGTCGGCGAGCACCCACATGGGTGCAAGAGCAACCAGGACTGGCCAAATTTTCATTTAGCAGCAGTCGCAGTTAGGGCAGTTGGGCGGGCACGGGCAGTTGCCATTCGCGCAGCACGGGCACTTGCATTCGCCTTCTTGGCAGGGCGGGCATTGGCACTTGCCGGTCGCACAACAGGGACAAGATGTTTCGTTGTTCATTGGCGTGAATTCCTTGGAAGGGTTATTCCACTTTTCAGTCTGCGACAAACGAAAACATGGGCGCTGCAATGAAGTTTTAGTTGCATGAAAATGCATGTTGCAACCCCTGTGCAGCAGGGAAGCCGCCCCCTAAGATTTCACCCTAGGAATATTCTTATCTTCAGATGATTAGATTTCAAGGTGAAACTATTGGATCACGCTCAAGGAACGGTTTGGCATCAAAATCGCATAAGAAATTCCTGCCTGAATACCAGCTTTTGGTCAGAACGACATGAAAAACTGTGGATCTCAATCAAATTCAGTGTAATGTAATGTCTGTTCGGCCCTGCGCCGATTTTGTGGGAGAACAATGAAGAAAGGAATGATCTTGGGCTTGGCGATTGCCATGGCCGCCGTTTCGCAAGCACAAGTGCTGGCGATTAACAACTTCGACACTATGAGCATGGGCGCGATCGCCGGCCAACAAGGATGGAGCACGTTAAGTGATCCGTTCTTGGTCAGCAACAACCGCTCGTTCAGCGGTCCCAATGCGGTCCTGAAGAC
>JALHPH010000221.1 GCA_022842565.1 Fimbriimonadaceae bacterium | reverse complement strand
AATCGCCGTTGCTGCATGCCGATCCGTACTCACCCTCTTGGCTGATGGCGAACACCACGCACGGGAGGTCGCCCGCTTTGGGTTGACGGCGGAGCATGTGGCGAATCGTTTTCTCGCAGGCGGTCAGGGGGTCGTCGCCGTGGCGCATAAACTCGAGCGTTCGGAAGCTTGCGCAGGCTTTCCAGAGCTCCTCACCGTCGCCAGTGGAGCCTGCCGCGCCGACTTCGTCATCGGCGTAGATTCCTGCTCCAAAGATCGGCGAATCGCCGACTCGGCCGGGCATTTTGTAGGGCAGTCCGCTGGTGGAGCTGGCGGCAACCGTTCGGCCATCCTCCCACCCGAGCATGGTCACGGTGTCGCTCGCGGCGTGTTCATAGACCCTCACCCGCTTCGGGTCCTTGCGCCAGTCCTCATACTTTTTGAGCGCCAAAGGGGAAAGCGTTTGGCGTGCCTCGAAGCCGTTGCGCAGTGCGAATTCTCGGGCGTGCTGGCCGGCCAGTTGGATGTGCGGCGTGTCTTCCATCACCTTCCGGGCGACGCTGATAGCCGGGAGTACCCCCTGCAATGCGCATACGCCACCTGCGAGCTGATCATCGCCACGCATCATCGACGCGTCCAATTGGAGTTCACCTTCGGAGTTTGGGAGCGAGCCGTAGCCGATCATCAGCAGGTCGGGGTCCATCTCGGCGGCGGCCAGCCCTGCTTCCAGAATGTCGACCAGGTCTCCTCCTTGGGTAGCGCGGTCGCGAGCAGCCTCAATCGCGACTCGGCCAGGCTCGCGCCACGAGGACAAAATGATCTTCATGAAACCCACAGAATACCGGGAGCACTACTCGCGACGGGTGGCCTGCTTGGGTCCGAAGAGCGCGGCGTTGTTGGCGGGTTCCAGGCTGGTGCTGAGTTCACTCAGCAAGGCTGTTGCGTCGGATTCAAAGTGATACGAGCCGTCGATATCGCCTTGCCAGATCGATTCGACGACCCATTTGGGTACGGGCATAAAGACGATTCGCTCTGGCACGTCGATTTCCACTGTCAGGACGGTGGTTGCGGTACCCGAGGCGCTATAGATGAACTCGATCCCGATGGCGTGGGGTGCGAAGGTAGTAGAGCCCATTTGAGGCGTGCCCTTCGCCTGGCCGTCTTTCCATTGCTGCTCGGAGAAGCGGCCCTCGCCGGGCGGCAGTCCCTGACGTAACCGGTCATAGATTCGGCGTTTGGCTTCGCTGGCGAACTGGGTGAGCTTCATTTAAAGAGTTTACGTTGACCGGCGTTGGGTTGTGAGCACCCTGTTAAAATTAGCGGTGTTTTGAGACCCTGGTAATTTATGCAGGGTTGCCGGGGCCGCTCTCACGGAATGCCTAGCACGGTGGACGGTGTTAAACCCGTTCGTCTTGGCCAAGGAATGGCCAGTAAATTCACGGAGGATCCAAAACACACATGTCGTTTCGAATCAACACAAATTCGCTCGCAATGAGCTCCCTGCGCAACCTCGGCAACACCAACGTCGATATGAACCGCTCCATGACGCGATTGACCACCGGTCTTCGCATCAACAGCGCCGCAGACGATCCTGCAGGTTTGATTGTGTCGGAGAACTTCCGCGCACAGATTTCCGGTATCGATCAAGCCATTCGCAACAACCAGGACGCCTCGAACTACGCTAAGACTGCTGAAAGCGCTCTTGACGAAGTCACCAAGCTGCTCCGCGACGCACGTGCTCTGTCGGTGGCCTCCGGTAACGGTGCTACTCTGACTGACTCGCAACGCCAAGCGAACCAACAGCAATTGAACTCGATTATGGAGTCGGTCAACCGTATCTCCGAGACGACCTCTTACGGCAACAAGAAGTTGCTGGATGGTAGTTCGGGAATCACGGCCGGTTCGACTTCGGCAAACTATGGCTCGATGAGCTTCAGCGGTTCCTTCAACAGCAAGGCCGTGACCGCCAACAGTGCGGTGACCGTTCAGGTGACGACCGCTGCCGAGCGTGCTTCGGTTGCAGGAACCGTGCTGTACACCCTCGCCACCGACAATATGGCTGCTGGTAGCTTCACTCTGAACGGAGTGTCGTTCAACGTGAGTGCAAGCGACACCATCGGCGACGTTCTGGGCCGCGTCAACGCTGCTTCCGCACAAACTGGCGTCAATGCCGTTTGGAATGAAGCTGGTGGAGCGGTGACCTTCCGATCTGCTGAATTCGGTTCGGCTGCTAAGGTCCAACTGATCGACTCGGACAACCTGTTCGGTTCGGCTGACCAAGCAAGCGACACCGGTGTCGACGCTGCGGCTACGGTCTCGGTGGATACCAATGGCGCAACTGCTGGTGGTGTGGAATCGGTCTCCTTCGCTTCGGGCAAGGGTCTGACTCTGCGAGACAACTCGGGTAACGCGATCAACCTGAACGAAGCGGGCAACGCGACTGGCGCTGCTGCAGCGGTTGGTCAAATCTTCACCGGAGCTTCGACTTTCCAAGTCGGTGCGAACGCTGACGAGCGCGCTACTCTGTCGATCGGTAACTTCCGCTCGAACAGCCTCGGCGCTGGTGCGGTTGCAAGCACCACGTTTGCAGATGTCAATCTGCTTTCGGATAGTGCGAGCACGGACGCGCTGAAGGTCATCGACAAGGCGATTGAGCAGGTCAGTGAAGCTCGAGGCCGAATCGGTAACTTCGTCCGCAACACGCTGGAAACCAACGTCCGCTCCCTGGGCGTGCAAAAGGAGAACCTCGCGGCCTCTGAGAGCACGATCCGAGACGTGGACATCGCCGAAGAGACGACTAAGTACACGAAGCTGCAGATTCTGCAACAGACCGGTATCTCGATGTTGGCCCAGGCTAACTCGGCTCCGCAAGCTGTGCTTTCGCTGCTGCGATAAGGTCTCGTTTACGAGAGCGATCAGGTTCGCCTTCAGCCCCGCAATGGGGCTGGGGGCGAATCGCTGTTTCGGGCACGAATTGGTATGATGGAGGGGATGCTGCTTGCTTCTCTCTTGCTTTTTGCTACTGGGCCTGCCGAACCAACCATCGTTGCTCGCGAAGCATGGGGCGCGCAGCCGCGGCTTGCTGGCGCGAAGCCGCACACCATTGAGCTCATCACGATTCACCACACCGGGGTGAAGTCGAATCCAGCTCGTTCGCTGGAGGACAAGCTGCGAGGCCTGCAAACCTTTAGCCAGCGGATCGATAAGCTGGCGGATGGCCGCACTAAGCCCGCCTGGCCCGATATTCCGTACCACTACTACATCAGCATCGATGGCCGCATTGGCCAAGGCCGCGAGGTTTGGTTTGCGGGGGATACCAACACCGAATATGACCCGACCGGGCACTTGCTGATCGTGGTGGAAGGCAACTTTGAGGAAGAGCAGCCTGCCGAAGTGCAGCTGAAGTCGTTGAACGCTCTCACCGTGTATCAAGCCTGGAAATGGCGGATTCCGAGTACCGGAATCGAGTCGCACAAGGACCATTCGGCGCAGACATCCTGCCCGGG